>CAMWIZ010000013.1 GCA_947174455.1 uncultured Clostridia bacterium
AAACTGTATGTAACCATGCGTTAAATTACGCAATCTTTTCAACAAATTTGTAATTATTTTAGATTAACAAGTTAAAGAATGTGCATTTTTAGGGGGTTTTCGTTTGCGAATAAGAAAAAAGAAATGGGCTGAGCCAGAGCTTTCCGTTTGTCCTTTTTTTGTGGCTGAGCCTGAAGGTCTTGCCGGACAGTGGACAGCGAGGTTTAAAAAGGAACAGCCGCTGCATTTGGAGTTGGGCTGTGGCAAGGGCAGCTTTGTTGCACAAATTGCACTGAAAAATCCCGACGTCAACTATCTTGCGGTTGATATTAAAAATGATATGCTCGGTGTTGGCAGACGTAATATTGTAAAGCTTTTCGGCGAAAACGACAGAGAGGTTGATAACATTCTTTTAACTGCCTATAATGTGGAGCATATTGAAAAGATTATTGCACCCGCGGACAAGGTGGAGCGGATATATATAAATTTTTGCAATCCGTGGCCAAGGGGGAAGCATAACAAACGCAGGCTTACTTATCCGCTCAAGCTTGAAAAATACAAGCAGTTTCTCGTTAAAGGCGGCGAAATCAGATTCAAAACAGATGATTTACCGCTGTTTAACGACAGTTTGGAATATTTTGAGCAAAGCGGCTATGAAATAATTTATAAAACAAATGATTTGCATAACAGTGACATAACAGATAATATTTTGACAGAGCATGAAATAATGTTCAGTGAACAGGGAATAAGGATAAACTATTGTGTGGCTGTGCCTAAATAATGCGGTTGTGCAAATTTACAAGTGTTCAGCAAGGCTAAACACGGATTTTCCGTTTAAAGAAAGAGGTGAGAAAGATTAAAAAACAAATAATTACTTTGCTGTCGTCACTTTTGGTGCTGGCAAGCTTTAGTGCGTGTTCTTTTAATCTTCTCGATAATTCGGACGTAATGCGTCCGCCCAAGGCTACAGGCAATAAAGCTGAAATACAGGATTGTATAGAGAAAGAGGCAGGCGGCACATACACACTTAAATACCCCAGAAGCGGAGAATATCGCACTGCAATTATTATGAAAGACCTTACCGGTGACGGCGAGGAGGAATCTGTTGCTTTGTACCGTGGCAGCAACAAAACATCGGGGATTAACGTATCTATACTTGATGAGGTTGACGGCTCATGGAGAACACTGGCAACATTTTCGGATACGTCCGCAGAGATTGACAGAGTTTTTTTCTGTGATATTAACGGTGACGGCAAGGACGAGGTGCTTGTTGGTTGGGGAAATTACGGCGTTTTGCCTGCAAAGCTTACTGCATATATCAATATAAACGGTGAATACAAGGAAACAAAGGTTGAACAGGCGTATACTGACATTGCGGTCGGTAATTTTACAGGCAGTAAGAGCGAGAATGTAATACTCCTTACTCTTGGAAGTGCAGACAAGACTGCCAAGGCCTCGCTTGTCACAATGAATGACCAAAAAGATGCCTTGAAAATTGCCTCATCTGTTGAAATGAGAGGCGATGTGGTGGAGTTCAGCTCTGTTACAGCAGGATATATAGACAAGGATACATACGGTGTTGTTGCAGACGGTATAGCGGCAAACAATTTTTGTATTACTCAGGTGTTGTATGTGGATAAGTCCGCAGGCATAAGGAATGCCTTTGGCGGTGCAGATACTCTAAAACGTCAGTCAGGACTTGACAGCATGGATATAAATCTTGACGGTATTATAGAGGTACCAACCTACGAACATTTAAAAAATGATGATCCATCAAACAATGATGGCGGTACGGATTACGTTTACTGGAATACGGTGGATGTAAGTAAAAAAAGCCTGAATCCAAGTTATTATACCGTAATTAACGAGTCGGGCGGATATATGCTTGCACTGGACAAGGAATGGCTGAGTACCATGACGGCAATTACCGACAATGCCGGCAGAACTACGCTGTACAGCAAAGGTACTGATGAAGAACCCAACCAAAAGGAATTGCTGGCGGTTGAGGTATTCACAGATGCACAGTGGCATGATTTTGATGATAAACAGTCATACAATGAAATAACAACAGTGAACGGAGTTCACTTTGTTGCAAAGATTACCGATTCACAAAGATTTACGGCGGAAAGCGTTAATGAGCGTTTTAAACTTATTCGTTAGGAACTTTGATTTTATCGGATAAAAAGGATTTATTGGTTTTTCAGTTGTTATTATTATATTTTACGGCATTGTAGTACGGTTACATTAACAGGTGTGCAGTCGTGTTTTCGGTAGATTATGAAAAAATCGCAGGGGAATACAAGGTGTATGTTAAGGTTTTTAGGTGCAGTATGCCGATAAGTATTCAAACAAAGTGTTAAAGTGTGTTATTTTTTTAAGGTTAAGACAATAACGTTCATATATTATAAAGGTTCGGACAGGAGGACAATTATGAAAAAGATATTGGTGTGTGAGGATGAGTCCGTTATTCGTGATTTTGTGGTAATCAATCTCACCAGAGCAGGCTATGATGTAGTAGAGGCAGACTGCGGGGAAACCGCACTTGCAAAGTATGACGAGCATAACGGTGACTTTGACGTTGCTATACTTGACGTTATGATGCCGGGTATGGATGGATTTTCCGTATGCAAGGAGCTTAGAGCCAAGAACGGCGGTTTGGGAATAATTATGCTCACCGCAAGAACACAGGAAATGGACAAGGTTACAGGTCTTATGCTTGGTGCGGACGACTATGTAACGAAGCCGTTCAGTCCGTCCGAGCTTGTGGCAAGGGTAGACGCACTGTACAGACGTGTTTCACTTGCCAAAGCAAATATTGAGAGCAATTTCAAGGAAGAAATAAAGTCGGGGGACTTTGTTCTTAACCTCAGAAACAGGGCCTTAATGAAGAACGGCAAGATGATTGAGCTTACACAGGTTGAGTTTCAAATTATGGAATATTTCTTCTCCAATCCGGGTGCGGCACTTGACAGAACAGACATACTCAACCATGTTTGGGGTGAGGCATATGTCGGTGAAGAAAAGATTGTTGATGTAAACATAAGGCGTCTGCGTATGAAGGTGGAGGACGAACCGTCCAATCCAAAATATATAGTTACGGTCTGGGGTCTTGGCTATAAGTGGGACGCATAATGAAAAAACAGCAGGCTTTGAAGGGGAGGGTGTTTGTTGGTTAAGGGTATAACTAAAAGATGGCTGATAAACAACCTTGGTGTAACAATAGTTTTTCTTGTTCTGCTTATTTTTGCCCTATCGTTCACGGTGAGAATGTACCATTATGATGGTATAAAAAATACAATCACCGAAAAGGGCGAGGAGGCGGTACACTCCCTGACAGGATTGGCAGCAGATGAGAAAAACAGCATTGATTCGGCTTTGCGGGAGTATATTGAGAACTTCAGCGATAAAGAGAGCATGGAGCTTATGGTTATAGATGACAGCGGCAGTGTTGTTATGACGTCCACAGGATTTGAACCCGACCGTTCGCAGGAAATGCCCGACTATCAACAGGCAAAAAATTCAGACACAGGCAGTTCTGTGTGGACGGGGACGCTTAATTCCGGCGAAAAGGTTATGGCACATACAAGAATAATTTACGATTCAGACGGCAGGTTTGTTGCGGCACTCCGGTATGTTGTTTCACTGTCTATATCCGATAAGCGTATATTTATTTCAATAATAGTAATGACGGCGATAGCTTCGCTTTTTCTGTTGTTCTTTGTAGTTTCGGGACTTTACTTTATCGGAAGTATTGTACGTCCCGTTAGAGAACTTAGTGCAACCGCAAAACGAATTGCACAGGGTGACTTTGAAACAAGAGTAACAAAAATGCACGACGATGAAATCGGTGACCTTGCAGACAGCATCAACTACATGGCAGAGGAGATAAAGGCGTCAGACCGAATGAAGAACGACTTCATTTCTTCAGTGTCGCACGAACTGAGAACACCGCTTACAGCAATTAAAGGCTGGGCGGAAACCATGTCGCTCGGCGGTGAACCTGACTCCGTTACCATGAATAAGGGTTTGAGTGTAATTGTAAATGAAACTGAGCGTCTTACAGGAATAGTTGAGGAGCTGCTCGACTTCTCTCGTATTCAGAACGGCAGAATGGTTCTTGTTATGGACAAAATTGATCTTTTGGCGGAGCTTGACGAGGCTATATATATGCTTAGGGAAAGAGCGGTCAGTGAGAAAAAGCACTTGTTGTACGATGAACCCGACCAAGCGTCACCGGTGTTGGGTGACAAGAACAGACTTAGACAGGTGTTTATAAATATTATAGACAATGCACTGAAGTACACTCCGGAGGACGGTGTAATCGGTATTCAGGTTACAGAGGACGACGAAATGCTCAAGGTTATAATCAGCGACACAGGCTGCGGTATTGCACCTGAGGATTTGCCGAGAATAAGGGATAAGTTCTACAAGGCGAATCAGACAGTCAGAGGCAGTGGTATAGGGCTTGCGGTTGCGGACGAAATTATGACATTGCACAAGGGTGCGTTGGATATAGACAGTGTTGAGGGTGTGGGAACAACGGTTACAATTAGTATTCCGCTGTTGGACAGTGATGACGAGGAGCTGCTTAAATAAACTACAGAAAAGAGAAATATTATGGCTGAACAGACAAAAATAAAAACATCTATCGGCGGTTCTGCACTTATAGAAGGCATCATGATGCGTGGGCCAAAACGCACCACTGTTGCAGTGCGAATGGAGGATAAGTCAATCTACACTGAGGACATTGAGTTTAAAGGACTTGCAAGCAAATGCAAGATTTTTAGACTGCCTTTTGTCAGAGGTATAGCGTCACTTATCGACTCAATGCGCCTTAGTATGAAATGCCTTATGCTCTCAGCAGACAAGGCTATTGAGGGTGCAGGCGATGAGGAAGAACCGTCTAAGTTTGAAAAGTGGCTTATGGATAAGTTCGGTGACAAAATTTACAATGTAATTATGGTTTTTGCGTCAATATTGGGAATAGCATTGGCAATAGGACTTTTCTTTGTGTTCCCGACCTTTTTATTTAACCTGATTGCAAAGGCGGCACCCGTATTTCAGGAAGGCACCTTGTGGAGGAGCGTTTTTGAGGGTATACTGAAGATAGTTATGTTCCTGTGCTATGTTTGGATTTGTTCACGTACCCCTGACATGAAGCGTGTGTTTATGTACCACGGGGCAGAGCATAAGACTATTTTCTGTTACGAAAACCTGGAAGAGCTTACCGTTGAAAACGTTCGTAAGTACAAGCGTTTTCACCCACGCTGCGGTACAAGCTTTATGGTAATTATGCTGATTGTGGGAATCTTTATCGGGTTGTTTATCACAGAAACCAATCCGCTGTTAAGGGGAATAATAAAGATTCTGCTTTTGCCTGTTTCCTGCGGAATCGGTTATGAGCTTATTAAAATCTGCGGAAAATACGACAATGCTTTTACACGTATTGTTGCCGCACCGGGACTTTGGGCACAGAGAATTACAACAATAGAGCCTGATGACAGCATGATTGAGATTGCCATTGCGGCAATAAAACCTGTTATTCCCGAAAACGGTGAGGACAGAATTTAAAAGGATATAATTTATATGAATAACGAAGCTTTGACAGACTGCACACTTGGCGAAATTTATCGCCACGGTGCAAGGCTTCTTCGTGAAGCAAATATAGAGGACTACTCATACGACGCATTGTGTCTTATGGAGCATTTTTTCTCTGTTGACAGAGCGGGGCTGATTCTGCACGGTGACAGGGCGGCAGAGCCTGAAAGCCGTGCAGATTTTTTTTCTGCAATCCAACAGAGGTTACAGGGCAGACCCTTGCAGTACATAATCGGTATATGGAGCTTTATGGATTTTGATTTCTATATCGGTGAGGGTGTGCTTATTCCAAGGGAGGATACGGAAACAGCGGTTAATTCCGCTGTTGATTATCTTAAATCATTAAATATAGCTAGACCAAGAGTTATAGATCTCTGTTCGGGAAGCGGTGCTATTGCTATTGCCATAGCAAAGCTTGTTCCGCAGTGTGAGGTAACAGCCGTGGAGCTTTCCGATAAGGCGGCAGAGTATCTGCACAGGAATGTAATTCTAAATTCTGCCGATAACGTCACACTTTTAAGGGGTGACGTTGAAGTGCTTTATAATGAATTTTCCGATGAGGAATTCGACCTTATAATATCCAATCCGCCGTATATAGAAACCAATGTCATAGATACACTGCAGCAGGAACTGAAATATGAACCTCGCATGGCACTTGACGGCGGTAGGGACGGCTTGTATTTTTACAGAATCATAACCGAATTGTGGCACAGTAAACTAAAACACGGCGGAATGCTTGTGTATGAAATAGGAGAAAATCAGTATAAGTCTGTAAGTGAACTGCTGAAAAGATACGGCTTTGGCAATATTTTCTATAAGCTTGATGTGCAGAATATAAAACGGGCAGTCGGCGGTATACGGTTGTGACAAACTGACTATTTCTATTTTTATATTGATTTTTGGATAATAAAGAAATATAATAGACGTTGGAGATTAGATTATTTTTACATACTTACAACGATATAAAACGAAAGGGTTTGAAATAAATGGCACTTGATAAGCAAAAGGCTTTGGACACTGCGTTGTCTCAGATTGAAAAACAGTTTGGTAAAGGTGCGGTTATGCGTCTTGGTCAAACCACCACAATGAAGGTTGACAGCATTTCCACGGGTTCGCTTTCGCTTGATATAGCACTGGGTATAGGCGGTTTGCCGAGGGGAAGAATTATTGAGATGTTCGGACCTGAAAGCTCAGGTAAAACAACGGTTGCACTGCACTGTGTTTCGCAGGCACAAAAGGCAGGCGGTATAGCTGCTTTTATTGATGTTGAGCATGCACTTGACCCTGTGTATGCCGCTGCTCTCGGTGTGGATATAGACTCTCTGCTTGTTTCTCAGCCTGACACGGGTGAGCAGGCATTGGAAATTACGGAGGCACTGGTTCGTTCCGGTGCTATTGATATCATTGTAGTTGACTCCGTTGCTGCACTTGTTCCAAAGGCGGAGATTGAGGGTGAAATGGGCGACTCCCATGTCGGTCTACAGGCTCGTCTTATGTCACAGGCACTCAGAAAGCTGACAGGTGCTATTTCAAAAAGTAACTGTGTGGCTATATTTATCAACCAGCTTAGAGAAAAGGTCGGTGTAATGTTTGGCAGTCCTGAGGTTACTCCGGGTGGACGTGCACTTAAATTCTACTCATCGGTTCGTATTGACATACGAAAGGTGGAATCTCTTAAAGTAAACGGTGAGTTGATTGGCTCACACACAAGAGCAAAGGTTGTTAAAAACAAAATTGCACCTCCGTTTAGAGAAGCCGAGTTCGACATTATGTACGGAAAGGGTATTTCCTATGAGGGCGAGATTGTGGACTTGGGTGTACTTGCCGAGGTTATACAAAAGTCCGGTGCGTGGTTTAGCTACGGCGACAGACGTCTGGCACAGGGACGTGACAATGTAAAGGAGCTTTTCAAAAACGAGCCTGAGCTTGTTGAGGAGATTAAGGCTAAAATTTACGAGAATGTAGACAAGATATTTACTAAACCCGCAAAAACCAAGGGCGGAGTAAAGGGAAAGTCCAAAAAGGACGCTAAGGCTGCGGCACTGGCAGAGGCAGAAGAAAGAGAGAGAGAGGCGGCAGAGTCTGAGGAAATGACACAGTCTGAGAGTGTCGCCGCAGATGAAAACATAGATATAATGGTTGAGGATTGATGACTGTAACTGATATAAAGCCCGCAAAAAAAGCACTCAGTATGCTCTACATTGACGGCGAATATGCGATGAAGCTTGACACCGCAACACTTAAAGAAAACTGCGTTAAGGTTGGAACAGTGCTTGATGATGGGGAGCTAAAGGAACTTATTGAAAAGTCGGACTATCGCCGAGCAAAAGAAAAGGCACTGTGGCTTATTTCGGGTAAGGATTACTCAAAAAAACAGCTTGCCGATAAGCTAAGGAAAGAGTCCTCCGAGGAAACGGCACAGGAAGTTTGTGAACGTATGGAGGAGCTTGGGCTTGTAAATGACGAGAATTATGCCAGACGCTACGCACATGACCTGCTGTATCTAAAAAAAATGTCCAAGCGTGGTGCAAAGTATAAGTTAATGGAAAAGGGCATTGACAGGGACTTGTGCGAGGAGATTTTAGACGATTTTGAGGTGGACCCGGTTGACCAGCTTGTTGAGCTTATAGACAGAAAGTATGCGGACAAGCTTGATGACGAAAAAGGCAGACGAAGAACCATTGCCGCATTGCAAAGGCTTGGCTACGGTTGGGGTGACATAAAGTCCGCATTAAGGGCGTTTGAAGAGGAGTACTGATGGTATAACAATCAATTTGAAATATAAAGATAATATTATAAAGTCCGCATCAAGCCCCTAAAAGGCTTGCGGATTCCAAAGGCAGAGCCTTTGGCGGATTTTAGTACTAATTCTACTCTCAGGGGTAGATAAAGATTTGAGCGGAAAATTTAGCAGATTAAGGAAGAAAGCCGCAAGCGGGTTGTCACCCGGTAATGTTTTCAGACGCAGATATGCGGGATTTAACGCCGAATATTGTCTACTAATGGGAGTAGAATTAGTATAAGGGCAATGCCCTTAATATACAGAATAGGGAGGACTGGCTGCAATGCAGTACACTGTAGGAATGGTCAGCTTAGGCTGTGCCAAAAATAGAGTTGATGCGGAAATGATGCTGTTTTCGCTTAAACAGGCAGGTTATAAGCTTGTGGAAGAAGCGGCAATGGCCGATGTTGCGATAATTAACACCTGCGGTTTTATCGAAAGCGCAAAGCAGGAGAGCATAGACGAGATTTTGGAGCTTGCACAGCTTAAAAAAGAGGGGAAGATTAAGGCGATAATCGCTACAGGCTGCTTGGCTGAGCGTTACCGTGAGCAAATGATGAAAGAGCTCTATGAGATTGATGCCGTTGTAGGTATTGGTGCAAATGTCGATATTGTTAAGGTCGTTGAAAGGGCTTTGCAAAATCAAAAGGTGGAAACTTTCCCCGATAAGTGTATGCTTCCCTTGGAGGGCGGCAGAATACGCAGCACACCTTACTATTACGCTTATCTGAAAATAGCAGAGGGTTGCGACAACCATTGTACCTACTGTGCTATTCCGATGATTAGGGGAAAGTACAGAAGCCGTGAGATTGAAAATATTGTGGCAGAGGCAAAGCATTTGGCTGAAACAGGTGTGAAGGAAGTTATAGTAATAGCACAAGATACCACTAAGTACGGCTATGACATCTACGGTGAACCAAGGCTTGCAAAATTGCTTAGGGAAATTTGTAGGATAGATGGCATTGAGTGGGTGAGAGTTCTGTATTGTTACCCTGAAAACATGACCGATGAGCTTATAGAGGTATTTGCTACAGAGGACAAACTTTTAAAATATATTGACCTGCCGCTTCAACACTGTGACGGTACGGTGCTGAAAAGAATGAATCGTAAGGGAAATCGTGAGCAGTTAACGGAGCTTATAGCAAAGCTCAGAGCAAGGATACCTAACCTTACTCTAAGAACGACATTTATAGCAGGCTTCCCCGGTGAAACAGAGGAGCAGTTTACACAGCTTGCCGAATTTGTCAATGAGATAAAATTTGAGCGAATGGGTTGTTTTGCATATTCGCAAGAGGAGGACACAGCGGCAGCAAGATTGCAGGAGCAAATAGACGAGGATATAAAGAATCGCAGGGCAGAGCTTCTCATGGAACAGCAGCAGCTTATAATGGAGCAGTATAACGAAAAGCTTGTTGGGCAGACCGTTGAGGTTCTTGTTGAAGGATTTGACAGATATGCCGAGTGTTTCTTTGGAAGAAGCAAGGCCGATGCCCCTGAGGTTGACGGTAAGGTATTTTTCACCTGCACAGACAAAAAGCCAAGAGAAGGCGATATAGTCAAGGTAGAGATTGATGACGTACTCGACTGCGATCCTGTGGGAGTTATGATTTCAGAGTAAATTGGGTACTGTCTGAATGATTTTACTGTAAACTAAGATAGAATAATAGGGGGCATTTAATGAACCTACCAAATAAACTTACACTGCTCAGAATAATACTTGTACCGTTCTTTGCGGCATTTTTACTGCTTGACGGAATACCGCACCATTATCTTATTGCACTTATTCTGTTTATAGTTGCCAGCATAACGGATATGCTTGACGGAAAAATTGCCAGAAAGCACAACATGGTGACTGACTTCGGAAAATTTGCAGATCCGCTTGCCGATAAAATACTTGTAATGGCGGCGTTCTCATGCTTTGTGCAGCAGCAAATTATTGGAGCTGCATTTCTGATAATTGCTCTTTTCAGAGAGTTTACCGTAACATCTGTGCGTTTGGTTGCGGCAGGAAGCGGAAAGGTTGTTGCCGCAAATATGTGGGGTAAGGCTAAAACCGTAAGTCAGATGATAGCTATAATAGCGGTGCTTGCGGATCTATACTTAGTAGAGCTTTTCTCTAATGGAATCATAACTTATCCCGGCGGAGTATTAAAGGATTTTGTTGGAGCTGTAAATGTGGTTAACACAATTCTGCTGTGGATAACGGCTGTGCTTACCGTTATTTCCGGTGTGGTGTATATTAAAGATAATTTCGAGTTCATAAAAAATGCAAAATAAGTGATGTTAATTCGCATTTTGGAATTACACATAAATCAAAATTGTTTATATTATTTTTCTGTTGTGCAAAGCCATGTAAAGTTTTGGTCGAGCTTTTTCAAAAGCTTGCAGTCTCGGGGCAGAGCCTTGGTCGGTACCCTTAGACATCGAAATGTCTTTCCTAAGGGCAGCAGAGTGGAACAGACAAATTTTAAAATAAAAAAATTAGAAATGGGGAGAACCTGCTGCAAGCGGTTCTCCCCAAAAGTTATCTAAAAGCTTTATACTTATAG
>CAMWIZ010000014.1 GCA_947174455.1 uncultured Clostridia bacterium
TTTTTTTCAAGCAGAAGACGGCATACGAGATTCATGAGCGTCTCGTGGGCCCGGACATCTGTATAAGAGCCAGGAGTACTACAGCGACCTGGTTAACTCTCTTGGAGGTAGAGTACTTGCCTATTATTTGGACGGAATGGCAGTGTTTAATAACGGCTGTGTTACGTCATTTATGGGGAGCAGGGAAGATGTAAGGGTAGGTTCCTTCTACCTAATTGATAAGCCAAGCGATAAAAGGCACGTCGGCTGGCCACTTGATTCAATTTCAGTTAACCGAGATAGTGGTAAGTATTTTGTAGATTTAAGCCAAAACGAAACAGCACAAAGTCAGATTATAGTCGGCGAATATGCAGAGCATATAAAGGATTTTTTGGTTAAATCATTGAAGCTTTAAAAAGATACTGTAAAGAAAATCTATATCAAACTATTACTGTCGTTTGTACAGTGTGTATGCCGACAGTTCTGCTGTCATATGTACTTCTATTAAATTTAGCTTGATGAACAGGGGGCTGAACTTTGAATTATTTTGATTTGCATTGCGACACTCTTTATAAATGTCTTGTTCAAAATAAATCTCTCATTTCAAACGATTGTGAGCTGTCGTTTGATAAGGCTGAATTTTTTGACAACTGGGTACAATGCCTTGCTGTTTGGATTCCCGATGAGGTGAGGGGGGAGCGTGCAGTAAAAACCGTCGAGGATTGTGTCGTTCTGCTTTCTAAGGAAATTAAAAAAAGCAATTTTGTTAACCACATTCAAACAGTAAATGAGATAACTGCACCGTACAATGTTATGCTTACCCTGGAGGGTGGTGCTTGTCTTGGCGGAAAAATAGAAAATGTCAAGCGTTTCCGCAAGCTTGGAGCAAGGGTTATGACGCTTACATGGAACGGAAGATGTGAGCTTGGTGACGGTGCTTTGGTGGAAAACTCAGACGGACTTTCGGAATTCGGCAAAAATGTTGTTACTGAAATGGAGAAGTGCGGCATTGTTGTAGATGTTTCTCATGCAAGCGATAAACTATTTTATGACGTGGCAAGCATTGCAAAGCGGCCGATAATTGCCACACACTCCAACTCACGTTCCGTTTGTCCTCATGAAAGGAATCTAACCGATGAACAGTTTCAAATTATTCGCAACAGCGGCGGGGTTGTAGGCATTAACTTTCACAAGCACTTCTTGTCGGCTGACAATCCCTCAATAAAGGATATTGTAAAGCACACCGAGTATTTTTTGTCACTCAAAGGCGAGGACTGTGTCGCTGTCGGAAGCGATTTTGACGGCGGAGAGTTGCCCAGTGACATTACGGGAGTAAGGGATACAGCAGAGATTTATGACACTTTTTTACAATTAAATTACAGTGAAACCTTAGTTGATAAGCTATTTTTTAGAAATGCCTATAATTTCTTTCAAAACTTTGACAATTAGCGGATAATAGTGTACAATATAAGCGATTAACTATAAGATGCTTTCAAAGACTTTCAATCGCATTGAAAAAGAAAGGATGTACATATATTATGAAGTATAACAGTACGACAGATAAGAGCATTGTGGTGTCCGCCTCTCAGGCGATTGCACAGGGTATTTCAGGTGACGGCGGTCTTTTTGTTCCGCAGGAGATTCCGCAGTATTCTTTGTCCGATATTGAAAAGCTTGCTTCCATTGATTATGTTGGCAGAGCAAGGAAGATACTTGCCGACTATTTGGACGATTTTACAGCTGAGGAGATTGACGAGTGCGTGACAAAGGCTTACACCGCCGAAAAGTTCGGTTCAGACAATCCCGCACCGCTTTCCTATCAAAAGTACGGCGACATTGATATGAATATTTTGGAGCTTTGGCACGGTCCAACCTCCGCATTTAAAGATATGGCTTTGCAGATTCTTCCGCATTTGCTCACAAAATCCCTCAAAAAAACCTCACCTGACAAAGAGGCTGTAATTCTCGTTGCAACGTCAGGTGACACCGGAAAGGCTGCACTGGAGGGATTTAAGGACGTTGACGGAACAAGAATTATGGTGTTCTATCCCGTTGACGGTGTAAGCCCTATGCAGAAACGCCAGATGACAACCCAGCTTGGCAACAATGTCAATGTTTGTGCTATCAGAGGTAACTTTGACGACGCTCAGACAGGTGTTAAGAAGATTTTCACAGACAAGAACCTTATCGAAAAGCTTGAAGCGAAAAACTTTATCTTCTCAAGTGCAAACTCCATTAACTGGGGCAGACTTCTGCCGCAGATTGTTTACTATTTCTCTGCATATGCCGAGCTTGTAAACGACGGCAAAATTAAGCTTGGCGATAAGATAAACGTTGTTGTTCCGACAGGTAATTTCGGCAACATCCTCGCTTCGTATTATGCTTTCAGAATGGGCTTGCCTATAAATAAGTTTATATGTGCCTCCAACTCAAATAACGTATTGACTGATTTTATTAAAACAGGTACATATGACAAGAACAGAAGCTTTTACGCAACTATTTCCCCGTCTATGGATATCTTGGTTTCAAGCAACCTTGAAAGATTCCTCTATCATATGACAGACGCAAACGACAGCAAGGTTAAGGAGTGGATGACTAAGCTTAAAACCGATGGGGTTTACAGCGTTGACGCTGATGTTAAGGATAAGATTACAAGCATTTTTGTCGGCGGTTACTGTGATGAGGATAAGACGAAAGCCACTATTGATGAGTTCTTTAATAAATACGGCTATATCTGTGATACTCATACTGCTGTCGCTGTAAGCGTATACAAAGACTACGTTGGGCAAACAGGTGATAAAACCGTAACCGTTATTGATTCAACTGCAAGCCCATACAAGTTTAGCGGTAGCGTTTTGTCTGCGGTTTCTGGCGGTCAGAAGCTGCCCGAAGATGAGTTTGAGATGGTTGAGATGCTCAATAGACTTACTAACGCACCTGTTCCTGCTCCTCTTGCAGTCTTGAAAAACATGAAAGCACGTTTTGATAACGTGTGCGATGCAGACGAGATGCCGAAATTCGTGCTTTCTGCTTTGGGTGTGGAATAAATGTCGCTCTATGTTATCGGTGATCCGCACCTGTCTCTTGGTGTGGATAAACCGATGGATATATTTCAAGGCTGGGGCAATTATGTAGATAAGCTTAAGGAAAATTGGCTGCAAGCGATTTCCGATGATGACACGATTGTTGTTGCCGGTGACATATCATGGGGAATGAGCATGAAGGAAGCTCTGCCTGATTTTAAGTTTATAGACGGACTCCCCGGTAAGAAAATTTTCCTTAAAGGCAACCATGACTATTGGTGGGAAACAAAAACAAAGAGCGAGCGTTTTTTCACAGAGAACGGTATTTCTACAATATCAATTCTTTTTAACAATGCCTATGAGGTTGAGGGGAAAATCGTTTGCGGTACAAGAGGTTGGTTCTACGATGCACACGATGCACAGGACGTCAAGGTTCTAAACCGAGAAGTCGGCAGGCTTAGACTTTCACTCAACGCTGCTGCAAATTTAAAAGGTGAGCCTATTGTGTTTCTGCATTATCCTCCTGTGTTTGCAGGGAAGGAATGCAGTGAAATATTTGATGTTCTTTTGGAATATGGCATTAAAAAATGCTATTACGGTCATTTGCATGGTAAAAGAGCGGCGTCCCTGGCAATGGTCGGAGGCTACAAGGGTGTTGAATTAAAGCTTATTTCTTGTGACAACACCCAATTTAAGCCGATAAGGGTAGTTTAGTGCCTTATTATTATTGCTGTGGATTGGCAGATAATCAGACAAATATTTAACAGAAAATTCATAAAAACAGTAGATTTATTACATTTTTTATGATATACTGATAGAGTTAGGCGTGGAAAAGTAAGGATTTATATCACGCAAAAATATACAAAATCGCAGAACTGCAATGAATTGAGATAGGTTGTAGGTACAGCAGTTCAAGTACGCAGGAGGATAACAAAAATGAGTTTAATTTCATCAAATCAGACAGAAACTAACAGATGCCAGCTTGAGGTTTCCGTTGACGGGGCAGCTTTTCAGAAGGCTATCAACGGTGTTTACAGAAAGCAGGTTAAAAATATTAACATTCCCGGCTTTAGAAAGGGCAAAGCACCAAGAGCGGTAATTGAGAAAATGTATGGTAAAGAGGTATTCTATGAAGATGCTATGCAGGATGTATACCCACAGGCTTTGCAGGATGCAGTCGATGAGGCAGGCATCAGATTTGTAAATGACAAAATTGACCTTGAGGTTGTAGAAGTCAGCGAGGATGGCTTTACCTTTAAGGCTACTGTTACTACATATCCTGAGGTTACAATAGACGGTTACAAGGGTGTTGAGGTTGAGGCAATTTCAGCAGAAGTAACCGAGGAGAAGATTAACGAGGAAATTGACAAGGCAAGACAGAGAGCAAGCTCTGTTGCAACTGTAGAGGACAGACCTGCACAGGACGGCGATATCACTGTTATTGACTTTGACGGCTACAAGGACGGCGAGCAGTTTGAGGGCGGCAAGGCTGAAAACTATTCACTCACACTTGGCAGCGGTAACTTTATTCCTGGCTTTGAGGAGCAGATTGTCGGTCACAACACTGACGAGGAGTTCTCAATAAACGTTACATTCCCTGAGGATTATCAGGTGGACGAGCTTGCAGGTCAGCCTGTTGAGTTTAAGATTAAGCTTCACGAGATTAAGACTCGTATCCTCCCTGAGCTTGATGATGAGTTCGTAAAGGATGTAAGCGAGGACGCTTCAACTGTAGAGGAGTATAAGGAGCAGATTAGCAAGGAGCTTGCTGAGAACCTCACTAAGGAAAGAGAGAATGACATAGAGGACAAGCTTGTTAACGCTCTTATTGAGAAGGTTGAGGGCGATATTCCTGAGGCTATGTACAACAACAAAATTGATGATATGCTCAAGGAATTCAATATGCGCCTGCGTTCACAGGGTCTTGATCTTCAGACATATCTAAGATATGTTGGTCTTACAGAAGAGGCTATGAGAGAGCAGTATAGGGACGAGGCAGAAAAGAGAGTTAAGGTTAGACTCGCTCTTGAAAAGATTGCCGAACTTGAGAACTTGGAAGCTTCAGATGAAAAAGTTGAAGAAGAGTACAAGACTATTGCTGAATCTTATAACATGGAAGCTGACAAGGTTAAGTCACTCATCCCTGCATCAGAATTGAAGAAGGATGTAGTTGTAGGTATGGCCATGGATCTTGTAAAGGAAAGTGCCGTAATTAAGTAATTAGTTACTGAATATTAGCATATTATAATTATACCGCTGTACCGCAGACCGGTGTTTACTTAGATACCGTCTGCGGGCAGTTTAGTAAAATGAAATTTTATTTTTTTGTTTCGGCTGAATAAAATTTCCGAAAGCTGCCAAATCTTTCTTTGGCGGTCGTTCTTGGGCCGAATAACCACTATGTGTCAGATAAGGAAAGGAAGTTGTGTTATGAGTTTAGTACCTTATGTTGTGGAGCAGACCAGCAGAGGCGAACGCTCCTATGATATCTATTCACGTTTGCTCAATGACAGAATAATTATGCTTACAGATGAGGTCAATGACGCCTCCGCAAGTGTCGTGGTTGCACAGCTGCTCTATTTGGAGGGGCAGGATCCGTCAAAGGATATAAATTTGTACATCAACAGCCCAGGTGGTTCTGTAACCGCAGGTATGTCAATTTATGACACAATGCAGTATATTAAGTGTGATGTTTCTACCATTTGCATGGGCATGGCGGCAAGCATGGGTGCCTTTCTTCTTGCAGCAGGTGCAAAGGGAAAGAGGTATTCTCTCCCGAACAGTGACATCATGATTCACCAGCCAAGCGGCGGTGCACAGGGTCAAGCTACCGATATTATGATTCATGCAGATCATATTATCAGAACTAAAAAGAAGTTGAATACAATTCTGTCCGAGCATACGGGACAGCCTTATGATGTTATTGCAAAGGATACAGAGCGTGACAACTTTATGACTGCTCAGCAGGCAATGGAGTATGGCTTGATTGATAAGGTTATTACAAAAAGATAAAAATCGTCTATGAGGAGCTACTGAATTTATGGCAGGTAAAAATATTGACAATAAGGAAATATGCTGTTCCTTTTGCAACAGAACCCAAGACGAGGTTGCAAAGCTGGTTGCTGGTAAAGGGGCATATATTTGCGATGAATGTATATCGCTGTGCCACTCAATTCTTGAGGAAGAATTGACAACAAAACGCAGAAAAGAGTCAAAGGACGCAAGAATTAAGCTGATTAAGCCTGTTGAAATGAAAAAACACCTCGACGAGTATGTTATTGGACAGGACGCAGCAAAAAGAGTTTTGTCTGTTGCTGTATATAACCATTATAAAAGGATTATTAACAACGACACGGAGATAGGAAAGAGCAATGTTTTGCTTCTGGGTCAGACCGGTGTTGGTAAAACTTTGCTTGCACAGACGCTTGCGAAGGCACTGGACGTTCCTTTTGCCGTTGCAGATGCTACAACCCTTACTGAAGCAGGTTATGTCGGTGAGGATGTTGAGAATATTCTTCTTAGGCTTATTCAGGCTGCCGACTTCGATATAAAAAGAGCCGAGCGTGGCATAATCTATATTGATGAAATTGACAAAATATCCAGAAAGTCAGAAAATCCGTCTATTACCCGTGATGTAAGCGGAGAGGGTGTTCAGCAGGCACTTTTGAAGATTATTGAGGGTACTGTTGCAAATGTTCCGCCTCAAGGCGGAAGAAAGCACCCGCAGCAGGAGTTTATACAGATAGATACTACAAATATTTTATTTATTTGCGGCGGTGCGTTCGACGGTCTTGAGAAAATTGTAGAAAAGCGTAAGGGTTCAAATTCGTTGGGCTTTGGTGCTGTTGTACGTGACAAGGTGGAGCTTAGCACAACAGATTGGATGAGTGATGTGATTCCGCATGACTTGGTAAAGTACGGTCTAATTCCTGAATTGGTTGGCAGAATACCGGTTATTACCGCACTAAGGGGACTTGATGAAGAATCCCTTATTCGCATACTCAATGAGCCGAAGAATTCTATAGTTAAGCAGTACAAGAAGCTGTTTGGTTATGACGATATTATTCTTGAATTTACTGAAGATGCCTACAAGGCTATAGCACAGAAAGCAATTAAGCAGCAGACAGGTGCTCGTGGTTTGCGTTCCATTATGGAGGAAATTCTGGGTGATCTCATGTTTAGTTCCGCATCTGATGAAACCATAGAGAAAATTGTCATCAACGGTGACGTTGTGAGCGGTTTAGATGTACCTGAAATTGTCAGGGATATGTCTAGAAAATCAATTTCTCTGCCTGACTCCGATGATGATAATGTAAGGTTGAAAAAGGCAGATAGACGCAAAAGCAACAGTGCTTCTTAGTTTAGCAGCTTTGTGAGTATGTGGATTAGTAAAATAATGTCGAGATACAGGGAATTAAGGTTATGTGGTCACATTTTTTCGGAATACTGTTGGGAACCCACGGTGTGCTAACTGTGCAGTGGTATTCTTTGGTAGTATTCTGGGGAATATGCAGTCAGAACTTTTATTGTATGGTGTCGTTTTGTGGTTCACATTTTTTAACGTGGTTTTTGTAGTATTCTTGCGATGTTGCTTTAGTGAAATTATTGTAAAATCTGCTGTAACACGTCGGGAGCAGGCTCTTTGACTGTTACAGCATTTTGTTTATTGATAGGAGGGTAGATATATGGATAAGCATTCTACAAAAGGTTTTGATGATATAGATTTTGAGGATATTGACTTTAGTGAGCTTGATTTGGATGAGTTGGAAGATATAGCACTGTCTTTAGACGCTTCAGAAAAGAAGACAGTTTCAAACATACCTGTACTTCCCCTTCGTGGGCTTGTGGTTTTTCCAGATTCTATAGTACACTTTGATGCTGCCAGAACCTCTTCGGTGGCAGCAATACGTGCAGCAATGAAATCAGATCAGCTTATGTTTGTTACGGCACAAAAGGATCCCTTGCTGGGTAAGCCTACAGCCGATGACCTATACAAGGTTGGAACTATAGTTAAAATTTTGCAAATGGTCGCACAGCCTGAGGGAAACCTTCGTATAATTGTTGAAGGTCAAAACCGTGCTGTGCTTAAATCAATAGATAGGGATAAGCCCTACTTGGTAGGAACTGTCGAAAGCATTTGTACAAGCAAGGAAGAACCAGATATTGACGATGTTGCTTTGATGCGTTCCGTAAAAGAGCTTTTTGCAAAATATGTTGAACTTACCCCAAAAATACCGGGGGATATTATGTTCAAAATAGGTATGTGCAGGGAACCGGGCAAGCTTTCGGATTATGTTGCAGGTACGCTTATAACGGACTTTGAAATTAAGCAGAATATCCTGTCTGTTCTGAATGACTCTATCCGTTTAATGGAAATATATGATCTTTTAGAAAATGAGGTTGCTATTGCGGGTTTGCAGAACCTTATATATAAGCGTGCTCATGAAAATATGGACGAGCACCAAAAAGAATATTTCCTCAGAGAGCAAATCAGGGCAATAAGAGAGGAACTCGGTGAGGAAGAGGATATTGATGAGGACGTTGACACCTATTTAGCCAAAATTCGTTCCATGCGTCTTAGTGATGAGGTTACCGAGCATTTGAAAAGGGAATGCTCACGTTTGAGAAAGCTTCCCGAATCTTCCCAAGAGGCATTCGTTATCAGAATGTATCTTGATACTTGCTTGGAACTTCCTTGGAATAAGTCTTCGAAGGATAAAATAGATATTTCTGCTGTAACACGTGCCTTGGACAAAAATCACTTCGGCCTTGACAAGGTAAAGGAGAGAATTTTGGAGTATCTTGCGGTGCGTAAACTTAAACCTGAGGTAAAAGGTCAAATAATTTGTCTGGTTGGACCTCCGGGTGTCGGTAAAACCTCAATCGCTCAGTCTATTGCTTCAGCAATACATAGAAAATCCGAACGTATAGCCTTGGGCGGTGTTCATGATGAGGCTGAGATTAGAGGTCACAGACGTACGTATATTGCAGCTATGCCGGGAAGAATTATCTCTGCAATTAAATCGGCAGGTACAAACAATCCCGTTCTGATTCTTGACGAGATAGACAAGCTTGCATCTGACTACAAGGGTGACCCTACGAGTGCTTTGCTTGAGGTTCTTGACCCCGAACAAAACAGTACTTTCCGTGATCATTATATAGATTTGCCGTTTGATTTGAGCAAGGTTATGTTTATTACAACAGCAAACGATGCTTCAATGATTCCTGCACCGCTTATGGACCGAATGGAGATTATAGAGATAGGTAGCTATACCCGTGAAGAGAAACTGAATATCGCAAAAAAGCATCTTATACCTAAGCAGCTGAAAAACAATGCTCTTACCGCAAAAAACTTTAAGCTTGCAAACAGTGCAATTTACGATCTGATAGACAGCTATACCCGTGAGGCAGGTGTGAGAACGCTTGAGCGTAAAATCGCTTCGCTTATGAGAAAAGCAGCCAAGAATATAGCCGACTGTGAAGGAGAAGCAGAGGTATTCAAGGTTGACAGTAAGAATATAGAAGCATACTTAGGTCCAAGAAAATATAAAAATGACCAGCTCCCCGATAAAAACGAAATCGGTTTGGTAAACGGTCTGGCTTGGACGAGTGTTGGCGGCGAAACACTTCCCATAGAAGTTGCTGTTGTTCCCGGGACAGGTAAAATTGAACTTACAGGTTCACTCGGTGACGTTATGCAGGAGTCCGCAAAGGCAGCATTGACCTGTGTTCGTACCCGTGCGGAGAATCTCGGAATAGACAAGGATTTTTATAAGAATAACGATATTCACATTCATGCACCTGAGGGGGCGGTTCCAAAGGACGGTCCGTCCGCAGGCATAACTATGACAACCGCAATAGTGTCCGCCTTAACAAAACGACCTGTCAATCGTTTTGTTGCCATGACAGGAGAAATAACGCTTCGTGGTAGGGTTTTACCTATTGGCGGACTGAAAGAGAAATCTATGGGTGCTTATAAGATGGGCATTCAGACTATAATCATTCCGAAAGCAAACGAAGCCGACCTTTATGAGGTTGATGATGTTGTCAAGGAAAATGTAAAAATAGTCCCTGTTGAAACTATTGATGAAGTGTTTGAAATTGCATTTGCTGACTCACAAAAAAGCAATAAGCCTGCGGCAAAGGTTAAGTCTGCGAGAAAAAGCAAGGCGACTTCCCCAGTGGCAAATGTGTGAGGTGTGCTTATGAATTACAATAAAGCGGAGTTTGAATTTGCAGCGGGTAAAGCAGAGCAGCTTCCAATCTCTGCCATGCCTGAGGTCATCTTTTCCGGAAGAAGCAATGTCGGCAAGTCGTCTTTGATTAACAAGCTTGTGAACAGAAAAGCACTTGCAAGGGTTAGTGCAACTCCGGGAAAAACCGCAACCATAAACTTTTTCAAGGTAGACAAGTTTCATTTGGTTGACCTGCCGGGGTACGGCTATGCAAAGGTATCTCAGTCTGAGAAACGTCGTTGGGCAGAATTGATGGAGGGGTATTTTAATCAAGACAGAAATTTTGCCCTTGTGGTGCAGATAGTGGATATGCGTCATCCTCCGACTCGTGATGATATGGATATGATTGAGTATCTGAGTGCGAATGGCTTTCCTTTTATTATTGTCCTTACCAAAAAGGATAAGTTGAAGAAAACTCAGCAGGAGAAACGCCTTGCAGAACTTAAAGAAGAGCTTGCGGATTATCCCAATGTGCAGACGTTTCCTTTTTCTGCACTTAACGGTGACGGTACGGAGGAAATTCGCAGTGCTATTGAAAATCATGTAAATACTATGCTAACATCAATGAATGAGGCTGTTGATGATTAACACGGATAAAAAATTGGGGCAGGAGAAATCC
>CAMWIZ010000015.1 GCA_947174455.1 uncultured Clostridia bacterium
ATAAAAAATGTATATTTTACGCTTTATTTAATTACAAGTTTGTAGTATAATAAAGTAGGTTTGTGGAATTCGTCGGATTGTGAGGTGTATCCGTTGGAAGTTTATCTTGACAATAGTGCAACGACTCGGATATGTTCGGAGTCTGTCGAAAAAATTACTTATGTAATTAACAATGTTTATGGCAATCCGTCGTCGCTTCACTCAAAAGGATTGGAAGCGGAGCGTGAGCTTACTGTGGCAAGGAAAAGTATAGCTGCACAGCTTTCTGCTCAGCCAAGCGAAGTTTATTTTACCAGTGGCGGAACGGAGGCCAATAATCTTGCTGTTTTCGGTGCAGCAAATGCACGTAAAAGGTTAGGAAATAAAATAGTAACAACGGCAGTCGAACACTCCTCGGTTTACGAGAGTTGTTTGAATTTGCAGAAAAACGGATTTGACGTAGTTTTTCTCCAACCGGATATAAACGGAAAAATTACCGAACAGCAGCTTGCGGATTCCATTGATGAAGATACAGTGCTTGTTTCCGTAATGGCGGTAAACAATGAAACCGGGGCTATGTTCCCTGTAGAATGTATTCGACGTATCATTAAACGAAAAAATGCTCCTGCACTTTTTCACTGTGATGCGGTGCAGGCTTTCGGGAAGATTTCTGTCAAGCCAAACAAAATTGGTGCAGATTTACTAACTGTATCATCACATAAAATACATGGCCCAAAGGGCACAGGTGCTTTATTTGTGAAGAACGGCACTCACATAAGACCTCTTATTTACGGCGGTGAGCAGGAAAAAAAGCTTCGTCCCGGTACAGAGGCACTTCCGCTTATTTGCGGTTTTGGTACGGCGGCGGAATGTATCGGCAACTTGTCAGAAAAGATGCTGACAGTAACGTCCTTGCGTGACTATGCTGTTGAGAGACTGTCGCAGCTTGACGGAGTTGTAATAAACTCACCGGCTGATGCCTTGCCGTATATTTTAAATATTTCTGTTGTAGGTTTAAGAAGTGAAACAATGCTCCACTTTTTGGCGAGCAAGGATATATATGTTTCCAGCGGTTCTGCCTGTGCAAGGGGCAAAAAAAGTCACGTCCTTTCTGCCATGGACTTACCGCAGAACAGGATTGACTCAGCCTTGCGGATAAGCTTTTCAAAGTATTCAACCAGGGAAGAAATTGATTCATTGGCTGAGGCTGTTAAACAGGGAATAGATGTACTTGCGAGAGCAAGATGATTGTATGAATGAGGATAAATTTTAATATGAAGGAAATAATTCTTTTAAAGATTGGTGAAATCGCACTTAAAGGTCTTAACAGAAAAAACTTTGAGGATTTGCTGATTAAAAACATAAAGAGAAAACTGTATAAATACGGACGCTTCGAGATTGTTTCGTCCCAATCAACAATTAGGGTAATGCCCTTGTCAGATGACATTGACCTTGACGAGGTATGCACTGCCATCAGCAAAATTTTTGGTATAGTAACTTTTTCAAGGGCGTGTGTTGCCGATAAGGATTTGGATAAAATAAAGCAGGCTGCAGCTGAATATCTTGAGGACATTTTGCTTGATGCAAAATCCTTTAAGGTTGAGTCAAAGCGTTCAGATAAAAAGTTTCCCTATGGTTCTCCTGAAATTTCACGTGAAGTAGGCGGCTTTTTGGCGGATAAATTTCCGCATTTGGCTGTTGATGTTCATAACCCTGAAGTGACTGTTACAGTTGAGGTAAGGGATTTTGCTGCATATATACACGGTAGTGTTATGGAGGGGGCAGGCGGCTTGCCTGTTTCTTGCGGAGGAAAAGCGGCAATACTCATAAGCGGAGGAATAGACAGCCCTGTTGCAGCGTATATGATGGCAAAACGTGGCGTTGAGCTTGTTGCAATACATTTTGCAAGTCCGCCGTATACAAGCCAAAGGGCAGAGGACAAGGTTCGTGACTTGCTGACAATTGTGTCGGATTACAGCGGTCAAATGGATATGTATACTGTTCCTTTTACAAAAATTCAAGAGGAAATACAAAAAAATTGTCCTGAGGAGCTGTTCACGATAATAATGCGAAGGCTGATGATGAACATTGCCCAAAGAATAGCAAAACAGCAGGGCTGTCAGGCACTTATAACGGGCGAGAGCTTGGGACAGGTGGCAAGCCAAACTATCGGTGCAATAGCCTGCACGGACGAGGTTGCGAATATGCCTGTTTTCCGTCCGCTTATAGGCATGGATAAGAAAGAAATAATTGAGATATCCCGCAAGATAAATACCTTTGAAACATCATGTCTGCCATATGAGGACTGCTGTACGGTTTTCACGCCGAAACATCCTAGAACACGTCCGAAGGTGGAGTTTGTAAGACAAGCTGAGGAATGTGTTGAGTGGGCAGATATGATAGCCGAGGCGGTTGAAAATGTGAAGATAACGCATATAGAATAGTATATCTTCAAGTATGCCGTACAGGTCTTGCTTTAGAGAAAAGAAAAGTACGCTGAGTTAAGGAGGTTCTTTCAAATTGAAAGCAGAAATTTACTCATTGATTGATAAATCGCTTAATCCAAAAGCGTTGGATAAGAAAATGTCTTCTGTTACCAATGTGCTTAGGGAAGCTGATATTGAAATACTTTACAAGACAGACTTGCAGCCCGACAAGATAAAGCTGTTAGAGGCACTGCGTCAAAGCTATTCTACCGATGAGGGTATACAGCTTATTATTATAGCAAATGCTCTTGACGGTACATCAAACTGCGATGTACTTCAACTTTTTAAAAAGCTATGCCCAAAGCATACTGAACGCAGAGCAAAGAATGTACTGCCCGATGACGATGACGTCTCTGCTGAGAATATTTCGGAGTATAAAAATAAGGGCGACCTGGAAGAGTTGGCAACGGAGTATGAGATTGATACAAAGGCAGTCAGAAACGGTGCAGCAAAAAAACAGAAAAAGGATACCCATGGAAAGGGAAATTCCAAGAAAAAAAGCAATAAAAAACAAGAAAGTGCTTCAAAGGTAGTAAATGAAATTTGGTCAACCGGCGACCTTGGTAAGGGATATGAGGGCTGTTTCATCATGTACGATGAAAAGCTGGTTATTGCCTTGCCGAAAGAGTCACTGACTAAGGTACCCACTGCC
This sequence comes from uncultured Clostridia bacterium, assembly GCA_947174455.1. Classification (GTDB taxonomy): domain Bacteria; phylum Bacillota; class Clostridia; order Oscillospirales; family Acutalibacteraceae; genus RUG592. Next base: position 3,118 of record CAMWIZ010000015.1, read on the forward strand.
GATATGATTATAGCAGGTGCCAAGAAGGCAACCTCTGCCAGAGGAATTACAACGGGTAACCTGGTATCGGGTAAATTCACCGACCATTTTGACTACTACACAATAGGGCAAGAGGACTATCAGCCGAAGAAGAAGAACGCTTTTGTTGCCAACTTTATTCCTTGTGCAGGAGATAAGCCACTTGAGGTTGTAAGAAAAATTGTGCTGATTGCTGCCTCTCTTACCTTTATAGTAACTGCGGTTATTCTGTGTAAGTTATTGTTTATAGACCCTGCAAAGGTAGAAGATAATTTCGATTATCTGAGAGATATAATTCACTCATCGGAGGTAGATACCGATAAACGTACAGATACTGAAACCGATGAGCTTGACAGATTTGCAAAACTGCAGGCAATTAACCCCGATATAAAGGGTTGGATTTATATACCGAATACAACTTATATAGACTATCCTGTACTTGAGTACAAGGGAGACGGACCATATTCACAGTATTATCTCTACCGTGATTATATGAAGAACAATTCAAATTACGGTTCTGTTTTCCTTGATTACAGATGTACGAAGAGCATAAATTCAAAGAATATTATTCTGCACGGTCACAATATGGATAACGGAATGGTTTTTCATCAGCTATTGGATTATGCCAACATAAATTTCTATGCATCATCCCCCGTTATTCAGTTCGATACAGCAGAGTATAATGCAGACTGGAAGATTATTTCTGTATTTAAAACAAACACTTTGCCGGCACACGGCGAGTTCTTTAACTATTTGATAGGCGAGTTCTCCAGTGAAACTGAGTTTATGGACTATGTATATAATGTCCGTGAGCGTTCCCTTATAGATACACCGGTAACTGTAAACGAAAACGACCAGCTTCTTACCCTCTCTACCTGTTCGTATGAGTTCACAGATTTCAGAACTGTAATTGTTGCAAGACGTGTCCGCAAGGACGAGAAAAGCGAGGTTAATGTAAGCGAAGCAAGGACTAATCCCGATGCTGTTTGGCCTCAGTGCTACTATGCAAGAAACGGTGGTACAAGAAAAGAGCTTACAGACTTTGTCACTGCGTGCAGGGCAGGAGAAACACCGTGGTATGACGGTGACTATAAGCTTGATAAGCACGATATAAGAAAAGATACGGATACTGATACGGAAACGGACACTGAAACCGAAACCGATGAGGAGGAAGAGGAGTCCCAAGAGGAGGAATCCTCTGAGGAGGAAAGTTCGGAGGAAGAAAGTTCCAGAGATGAGTCTTCAAGGCAGGAGGAGCCGTCATCAAGTGAGGAAGAAAGCTTTTATGAGCCTGAACCGCCATCGAGCGAACCTGAGCCACCGTCAAGTGAGCCGGAGCCGTCAAGCTATGAAGAACCGTCATCGAGTGAGGAGGATAGTTCATGGTATGAGCCTGAACCGTCATCAAGTGAGCCGGACCCGATACCTTTTCCGGAACCCGGTTTAGAAGGCGGAGATGTGGTAAATTATAACGCAGGATTTGCACGAAGTGTCTCCGGACGCTTTGCAAAATATTTTGATACATCTACAAGGCACGAAGCATAATCGTACATATAACCCCCGATACAGCAAACGTTACTTTGCGGTATCGGGGTATCATTTTTTTAGGATTTTGATTTTTGTTATCTAAACTCATCTATTTTATTTTTATATAGAGTTGTTATGGGATTAAAAGTTGTAGGTTAAAATTTTGATTCTCTATACTTATGATTGCAAATAAATATCTGCTGTTTATTTTGTCATTTTATAATGCTTTTCAGCATATGCTGTACAAAACCCAAAGGGGGAGTATTTATGAATAATTACAGAAATAATCAGCACAGAAATATGTCCCAAAGAAATTGGCCCAATATGCAAAGACAGCAGAATATGGGTCAAAAATCCGTCAAGCAGGAAAATAGTGTAAATGAAGAGCTTCAGAAACAAATACCGAACGGTGTAAATTCACAGCAGTTTGATAATTTGGTCAATACAGCAGGAAAGTATCTTAATCAGGATCCTAATGATTTAAAAAAGGCGGCACAAAGCGGCAGTATGAATAAGCTTTTATCGAATATGTCACCGTCACAGGCAGCACAGCTGGAACGAATACTCTCTGACGAAAATGCCGCTAAAAAGCTGCTTAGTACACCACAAGCACAGGCTCTTTTAAGAGAGTTGAATAAGAATGAGTGATTTATCAACACAGCTTAATCAGATATTGGCTAATCCTGAAATGATGGAACAAATTCGTGGGTTAAGCGGACTGTTATCCCAGTCCGCACCCGAATTGCCTGCCGTACCGCCACCACCCAAACAACAGCCGACTTTAGATATTCCGAATGAAGGTATACAGATGGCTATGAAGCTTGCACCCTTGCTCAGCTCTATAAAGCAGGAGGACGACACCACAAGACTATTGCGTGCCGTGAAACCTTTCCTAAGTCCGCAAAGGGGAGAAAGACTGGAGGAGGCAGTTAAAATTATACAAATCTTAAAAGTGCTGCCGTTGGTAAAGGGTAGTGGTTTGTTTGGTCTGTTATAGGAAATTAACAATTTAAAACTATATGAATAATATAGTTAAGAGCTTCGCTAAAAAACACAAATAATCCTTTTCAGAAAACCTTTGTTTGTTGTAAGAAGTTATTCAAAGGTTTTACCTTTTTTCGGATACCTCTATTCTATTTTAAGATTTGTTTATTTATAATTTAAATTATTAATTATACCTGATAATTCCTAAGTTTGGGGGGCAGGCGATGGCTGATAAGGACAGAATGCAGAACGATGCTGTGAACCGTGCGAAAGAGATGTACAGACGCTCGCAAAGCTATAATATCAATACTTTGCCGAACGGATACAATGGCAGTTTTAAGGATAATCACCGAAATACTCAGTCTCAAAATGAAAAATCAACGAATAGTGTACATAATGAGCAGACGGAAGAAAGTCGTGCCTCTGAAATAGCTGAGGAGGTTGCGGAGGAAATCCTTGAGGATGTGATAGAGGAAAGTATAGAGGGTTCATCTCCTAAAAGCTCACCGATTGGCGGTGACATAATAGAATCACTTTTTCAGGATAAAGAAAAGACTCTAATAATTCTGCTCATTGCGTTGCTAAGTGACGAAAAATCAAATACCTCACTTCTTTTGGCACTCATTTATTTAATTATGTGATTATGCGGAAAGAATGTTTTAACACAGATATTAAGTTGAAAACAAAGCCCTCAGAGTTTTAAAGGTTACTCTGAGGGCTTTTGTTTAGAAAATATATAGGTTGTGTGGTAGGTTGCCTGTTCTTTGTTTTTCGTTGTTGCCGTTATAGCTATGTGGAGATAACGGCATTTATCTTACCTGTCCGTTACCCCTGATAATGAACTTCATGGAGGTAAGCTCGTTCAGGCCCATAGGTCCACGGGCATGAAGCTTTTGTGTGGAAATTCCTATTTCCGCACCCAGTCCGAACTGACCGCCGTCTGTAAAGCGGGTAGATGCATTTACATAAACTGCGGCAGAGTCAATCTCTGCAGTGAAACGCTCAGCATTTGAATAATTGCTTGTGACAATGCATTCACTATGACCTGAGCTGTATTTTGCAATGTGGTCGATAGCCTCATCTATGGAATCGACTATTTTAACCGCAAGAGTGTAGTCAAGATATTCTGTGTACCAGTCGTCCTCATTTGCAAGCTCTACTCCACTAAGAATATCCGCAGAACGCTCACAGCACCTAAGAGTAACATTTTTTTCGTCAAGCCTTGCTTTTATTGCAGGAAGTGTTTTTTCTGCAACTGATGAGTGTACAAGAATGGTTTCTATTGCATTGCACACAGACGGACGTGAGGTTTTTGCATTGTAGATGATGTTTGCAGCCATTTCAATATCAGCACTGTCATCTACGTAGACGTGGCAGTTGCCAACACCGGTTTCTATTACAGGTACTTTGCTGTTTTCCACAACGGCATTTATTAAGCCGGCACTTCCCCTTGGAATGAGTACATCAAGGTAGCCGTTAAGCTGCATAAGCTCAACAGAGGACGCGCGGGAGGTGTCCTCTATAAGTGCAATACAGTCCTCGGGAAGACCTGCTTTAGCGATTGCCTTACGCATGATATCTGCAATGCACTTGTTGGAGTTAATTGCCTCCTTTCCTCCACGCAAAATTACAGCATTGCCCGATTTCAGGCAAAGTGCGGCTGCATCGGAGGTTACGTTCGGACGTGCCTCGTAAATTATGCCGATAACTCCAAGCGGAACTCTTACTTTTTCAATCTTCAAGCCGTTGGAACTTGTATTTCCCTGTAAGACGGTGCCAATAGGGTCGGGCAAAGCCGCTATCTGACGCACACCGTCTGCCATATCAGCAACTCTCGCATCAGTAAGGATAAGTCTGTCAATAAGCGATTTTTTTATGCCGTTTGTTTCTGCATTCTTTATATCCTGTGCATTTGCCTCAACAATTTTATCCGTATTTTCAATAAGGGCATCGGCAATTTCAAGCAGAGCCTTGTTTTTTAGTTCGCCTGCGGTTAGCAGAAAGCGTGCCGCCTGTTTTGCCTTTTGTCCCATTTGTTCCAGTAATGTCATTTCAATCACCTCAATATTGTTTTACAAATATTTAATGCTTTTTATTTTGTTATTATTTCTTAGCCTTAAATAACGTGCCTATTTTCTTGCCGTCAAACAGGTCGTAAAGTCTTTTTGGAGTTTCACCGTTCATAATGCAGCACTCTATACCACGGGATGTAGCATAATCTGCGGCAATTATTTTTGTAATCATTCCGCCCGTTCCCCTGCTAGAGCCTGTTCCGCCTGCCATGGTGCGGATGTCGTCGGTTATTTCCTCTACAATCTCAATCTTTTCTGCATTCGGGTTATTTCTGGGATTGCTTGTGTACAGTCCGTCTATATCGGTGAGCATTATCAGCAAATCAGCGTTTACTATATCGGCAACAATGGCAGATAGCCTGTCGTTATCACCGAAGTTTTCACCGTCCAGCTCATCAATGGCAACTGTGTCGTTTTCATTTATAATAGGAATGATTCCCATCTCAATAAGAGTGTCCACAGTGTTGACTACGTGCTGCTTTTTTTCTTCTGTTTCCACAGCGTATTTTGTAAGCAGAATCTGGGCAATATTATGATTGTATTCACCGAAAAGCTTATCATAAATAAACATCAATTCGCATTGCCCAACCGCTGCGACAGCCTGTTTTTTTCTGTTTTCGGACGGACGTTTTTTAAGACCGAGTTTTCCAACGCCAACACCAATAGCACCGGAGCTTACAAGTATTATTTCTTTTCCCGAATTATTTAAGTCGCACAGAACCTTTACAAGCTGTTCAACCCGTCTTAGATTTAATCTGCCGCTTTCATGGGTCAGCGTTGAAGTGCCGACCTTAACTACTATACGCTTTGCTTCCATATTTCTTTCCTCTTTAAACTCAAAATATATTTATCGCCATGTCGAGTGCCAAATTCAAAATTTTCTGTTTAACATCAACTTTGGCACCGTTTGCTATACTTCTCTTGTCGTAAGTATCACTGTCAAGGTTGTCTGCTGAGTAGAAAAACTGTGCAATCTGTTTATTTCTGAATTCAGCGACAGCTGCAACAGCAGAACATTCCATATCGACACAGATACAGCCCTCATTTTTTCGCTGCATCATTTTATTCCTTGTTTCCCTGTAAATAGCATCTGTTGTCCATGTTTTGCCCACAGTGTATTCTACACCAGTGCTGTCCATATATGACACCATGTTTTCCAAAAGATTTGCGTTTACCTTAATTTCATCGCTTTCCGGCAAGTAATGATAACTTGTACCTTCGTCACGCACTGCTTTATTTGGAATGATAACAGAGCAATCGGAAATACTTTTATCAAGGACACCGCAAGTGCCGAATACGAGTATATTTTCTACTCCCATAGCGAACAGTTCTTCATATTGAGCAACTGTTGACGGAGCACCGACGGTTGACATAATAAAACCGATTTTTCTGTCTTTATAAGTCAATTCATACAGTGGAAACTCCCCGTTTGCATAAACCCATTTTCCGATTACCTTGCTTGGATAAAAACTCACACCATAACTGATTAAGTTTTCGGCGAAACAAGTTACTAAGGTTTTGGGACAATCAGGCAATTTATTGAAAAACATTTCAGGATTTATAATAGCTGTCTTTTCGCTGTCATACTCTGTTAGTTTCATCTCAGATTGTAAGTCCTTCACACATTTCTATAAATTTCTTTACCTGATTAAGTATTATCTCTGCTCCGCATATGTCATCACTTTCTACATTAAGAGGCATAATCGGGTCGTGCACACTAAGTCTTAGCAAGAACCAACCGTTACCATGTTCCTTGTCAAGCGATACTCTCACACCCTCACGGCTGTCGTCCGCAAGAGTCCAACCGTCCTGTGACAGGGCATATTCATTAAGTTTGTCAATTACGGCTTCACCGTATGTGCGGAAGTCCTTTTCCTTAATCTTATATCTTACTTCAATAGCTTCTTTAGGTTCTTTCAACTGAGCAACATATTCTTCAAGAGTTTTGCCCTCCTGCTTCAGTTTTGCCATTTTAATAATAATCTTTGTGCAGAGATATGCACCGTCATCAAGGAAGTAGTTTTCCCTCATAGCAGCATGACCCGATGTTTCTATTGCAAGCGGACAGTTTATTCCCTCATTGTTAAGTCTGAGTGCTTCGTTGATTACATTTTTATAGCCACGCTTGAAGCGATGATGTTTGCCACCGAGTGTGTTCTCAATAAAGTCTTTCAATCCCGATGAGGTGATAGAGTCAGTTACGATAGTACCGCCATCGTTGCCCTCCAACGCTATTGCCGATGCAACAGCCACAAGTCTGTTGCGGTTAATTTCGTTTCCGCTGCTGTCAACCGCACCTCCCCGGTCAACATCCGTGTCAAAAATAACTCCCAAATCAGCCTTGCTCTCTAAAACTGCCTCACATATTGATGCCATGGCATCTGCATTTTCCGGATTTGGAACATGATTCGGAAACATTCCGTCAGGTTCAAGGTAACGGCTGCCTTGTGTGTCCGCACCAAGCTCAGCCAGTACCTTATCGGCATAAAATCCGCCTGCACCATTGCCGGCATCTACTACAATTTTAAATCCGCTAAGAGGTTTGTCGTAGTTTTCGGCGTTAACTTCACGCTTTATTATATCTTTCCAACGCTCTGCGTAATCAGTCATATAGTCAACCGACTTTATTTCACCGTTGCTCAGCTCTGTCGGGGCAGTACCGTCCTGAGCATATTGCAGCAGAACGCTTATGTCCTCGCTCTCTAAGCCTCCGTCACGGGTAAAGAACTTCAGACCGTTCCTGTTAAAAGGGTGGTGGCTGGCGGTAATTTGTATCGCACCGTCACAGTCAAGATCAACCGTGGTCATAAACATTGACGGCGTTGACGCAAGCCCACAGTCAAGAACGGTTGCACCTGATGCTGAAAGAGTTTCTTTAACAGCAGCAGAGATAGCAGGTCCGGAACTACGGGAGTCCCTGCCGACCGAAACGGTAAGTTCACTGTAATTTTTCATAACCTTGTCGGCAAGCCAAACAAGAAAAGCGTTTGTTATTGCCCGTACAACATCAGGGGTAAGA
>CAMWIZ010000016.1 GCA_947174455.1 uncultured Clostridia bacterium
GCCTGAAAATCCGACTTTGCAATCTAAGCACCATATTTAATCAGTGCTTCCTTAAAAATCATATCTTTTTACAGTTAAGACCTCCGTACTGAGTGATTATCATCTTTGCAAGCTTTGCGTTCGGATTTTTTATTTTAACCGGATACTGTAATTTTTTCTCATAAACCCACATACTTAGTCCTCCTCATTCAAATCCCACGGCCATGGGGACTTAATCCATCTCATGCGATTATCGGGTGAATTTGTAAATATGATAGGTCCATACATTTCCTCATATTTTTTTCTTAGTTCATAGCTTTTTTTCTCATATTCCTCAAGCTTTTTGTGTGCCTCCATGTCCTTGGGGTGGGTATCCAAATATAGATTAAGCTCCACAAGTGCAAAGTCATAGGTGGCGATCTTACGCGTTAGTATTTCTCTTTCAGTCATATGTCACCTCTCCTTGCAGCCCAAAAACGGTTTGTTCAAATCAGGGTACAGCGTTCCGTTTACTATACCCTGTTCGGGACAATACATTTTGCCCTGCTGCTGATACGGGACATATGCCATTGCCAGCACCGGGTTTTCCGGCAGCGGCGTTCTTATACCATATTGTGAATTAGCAATCATTGTTATATCTTTACTCTCTTCCAAATTGCTCTCTCCTTTCGCAAAATTTTTCAGAGATATTACATTCTATGTTAACAGCTGTGAACAGGTGATAGCCATATAAAAATTTAAGGCAGCACCACATAATTGCAGCTTGCGAGCTTTCTGCAACAAGATTTTCGATTGTGTAAATATTGACACAAAACACAAAAAGCAAGCGGCAGTCCTTTTCACTGTCACTTGCTTTAATTTCATATGTTATGTTTTGTTTTCCACAATTTATTGTACAACTGTTTATAACTTCAAACACTGCAAAAGAATTATTTCTGTCTTTGTTTCAATGAATTTAGTTTCTCTATTTTATCTGCACCGCATTCAAAGGCAATCTGAGCCGCCTGCTCCAGCATATAGTCTACTGTATCAACACTGTGACAGTCGGAAGAAACTGTAACCCTGCCGCCCAGCCTAATAATTTCTCTTAAAATGTCCTCATGCGGATAAGGCTGTGCAGTGTAACCCCTTGACATTGCACCTGTATTGATTTCAAATATCTTTCCCAAAGAAACCAATCGGCTGACTGCATTTGTGTATGCACTAACATAGCGTGGGTGCTTCCTGTCAAAAAGATTTCCGTCGGCATTAAATTTTTCGGGCAAGTCTATATGTCCTACTATATCGCAATTAGTTTTTTCGCCTAAGCCGCCGATTAAGTTAAAATAGTCCTCTAAGTAGGAGTAAACATCCCCACCGTAAAGCCTGTTAATTGCAGAAACCGTAATCTCCTTTGTTTCGTCAACGGGGATATATTCGCCGTCCTTAAAGACATAATGAACCGAACCTATAATATAGTCGCACTCTATTGTCGGTGGAACCGAAAAATAATCCTGCTCCAAACCTAAATACACATCTATTTTGCCCTTGTACCGTTCACGCAGTGCAAGCACTTCTTTTGCATATATTTGTGTGTTTTCCAAACTCATACAGTAGCTTGTGTCATGAGGGGTAAAGGCATGACCCGAAAAACCGATCGAGGTCATGCCTTTATTTAAAGCACTTAACAGCATTTCTTCCGCTGTGTTTTTTCCGTCACAATAGACAGTATGAGTATGCAGATTCTGCACAATCATGATGTCATCTTCTCCTGCTTTACCTTGTGGTCGATTACATGACGTGACGCAAGCTCGTTATGTACATCTTCAAGAGAAATACCCATCTCTATCATCATTACCATAACATGATACGCAAGATCTGCAATCTCGTATACAGTTTCCTTTTTATCGTCATCCTTTGCGGCAATTATAACCTCGGTGCATTCCTCTCCGACTTTTTTAAGTATTTTGTCAATACCCTTCTCAAACAAATAGGTGGTGTATGAGCCTTCCTTTTTCTCAAGCTTTCTGCCTACGAGCATTTCCATAAGAGATTCGAGAGAAAAGCTGTGAAGCTCATCGCTTACATATACATCATCGTTAAAACAAGAATCTGTACCCAAATGGCAGGCAGGACCGTCTTTTTTAACGTATACTGTCAAGGCATCTTTATCACAGTCGGTTTGGATTTTTACAATATGCTGAAAGTTACCCGAAGTTTCGCCCTTTCTCCAAAGCTCCTGTCTTGAGCGTGACCAGAAACAAGTTTTGCCCTCTTTCATGGAAATTTCAAGGCTTTCTCTATTCATATAAGCCACAGTTAAAACCTTTTTGCTGTCGTCGTCAATTACAACGGCGGGGATAAGACCCTTTTCGTCAAACTTTAACTCGTCAATATTTATCATATCTATTCTCCTAATATTTTAAAATTCAAATTCCATATATCTGCGGTAGGTTTTAAAACCTACCGACTCGTAAAACTTCAAAGCCGACTCGTTAAACTCCCACATATCCAGTTCAATTCTATCAAAACCAAGTTCTTTGGAGCGTTTTTTTATGAAGTCAAACATTTCTGTTGCAACTCCTTGACGTCTGAATTCTTCGTCTACTCCGAACTCGACAATTTGATAAAATTTTCTCTCAAAGCTATACGGTGATGAGGACTTTACAAATCGTTGTGCGGTAGAAAAACCACAGATAATTCCGTTCCTCACCGCCACTATAACATCAAAATTCTCGTCTTCCCACACAGAATATATTATATCCTGCATTTCCTTATCAAAGTTCGGTGCAAAAATATCGGGTCTGCCGCTGCAATGAACATCATTTACCTGTTTCCTTATTTCGTTGACACGTTCAAGTTCGTGCCTTTCCGCAAAACGAACCATAAGCCACCTCTCTTCCTCGTAAAAACTTCAGTGCCTATAATTTTTCCATACTGTGCATCATTATTACTTTTTTAACTGCAAGCCGTCCTTGAAAGCTTCTCCTACCCTTTCAGTAACCTTATAATATCCATGTGTGTAAGGGTCAAAAGCGATTGCATTCACCAAAGAAATATTCACCTTGTTATCGGTCATAACATTTTCGTCTGCCGTGACATTCACTACTTTACCGATAACTCCGCATCCATATTCCCCGTCCTGATATTCAATAAACTCACATTCCAAACAGATAGGAAATTCATTGATAACGGGTGCGTCCACAATTTCGGATTTACATGCAGTAAGACCGCTGTTATCGAATTTATTTGAAGTCTTGTTGCCTGACTCAACACCAAAATAATCTGCTTCAACCACATGAGCAGCATCAGCAATGCTTACTGTAAAAGCTTTTCTTAACTTAATGTTCGTTACTGTTTTGTGTGTCTCCGTTAAATTGAGGGCTACAGTATCTCGTGCCAGCATGGTACCCCAAGCAGCATTCATGACATTGACGCTACCATCTTCATTGTAGGTTGCCACCATTAAAACCGGCATCGGAAAAATACCCTCTGTTATGTTGAGCTTCTTTCTCATTGCAATTACCTCATTTCTTGTATAGAATAGATAGGACTTTGGTTCCCTATTTTCTCTTTTTTTTGCATAAGTTTCAGTATTTATAATCTTACGTTAATCTTCTCTTTGTTAAGCGTCTGCTTCAGTTCCTTTATGCTGACCTCGCCGAAGTGGAAAATTGATGCCGCCAAGCCTGCGTCTACCTTTGGCAAGGCATTGAAAAGCTCTGTAAAATGTTCAATGCTGCCTGCACCGCCTGATGCAATAACGGGAACTGTTGCAATCTCGCAAACAGCACCGAGCATTTCCAAATCGAAGCCATTTTTTACACCGTCTGTGTCAATGCTGTTCAGAACAATTTCCCCTGCACCCATTTGCTGACCACGCTTAATCCACTCAATGGCGTCAAGTCCTGTATCCTCTCTGCCACCTTTTGCGAAAACATGATAAGCACCGTCCACACGCTTTGCGTCAACTGACAGAACCACACACTGATCTCCGTACTTTTGAGCAGCGGCATTTATAAGGTCAGGATTTTTTATAGCACCGGAATTGACGCTTACCTTATCCGCACCGCATTTTAACACTCTGTCAAAGTCATCAACGGTATTTATACCGCCGCCAACTGTTAAGGGTATAAATATTGTGCTTGCAACCTCACACAGAATATCGGTAAACAGTGCCCTGCCCTCTGCCGATGCGGTAATATCATAGAACACAAGCTCGTCTGCACCGTTGTCGCTGTAGAATTTAGCAAGCTTAATAGGGGAAGAAACATCTGCAAGACCTAAGAAATTTACGCCCTTAACAACTCTGCCGTCCTTAACGTCAAGGCATGGAATAATTCTTTTTGTAATCATCTTGTTACCCCCGAAGCAACCGCAATGGCTTCCTTTAAATCTATTGCACCAGTGTACAATGCTTTGCCGAGGATAGCACCGTACATATTCATCTCGGCAAGGGTACGCACGTTGTCAATATTTGACACACCACCCGATGCGACAATGTCCATGTTAAACTCGGCGGAAAGCTGTTTGTACAACTCTATGTTAGTACCTGACATAACACCGTCTTTGGAAATATCAGTGCAAATAACAGTTTTTACTCCGATATCCTCAAGCTGACGGCAAAACTCAAAACAGCCAAGCTGTGACACCTGCGTCCAGCCCTTGATTGCAACCCTGCCGTCCTTGATGTCCACCCCGACTGCAACCTTTTCGCCGTAGGTACTAACTGCTTTTTTCAAAAAGTCAGTGTCAGTAACAGCCGCCGTTCCGAGTATAACTCTCATAACACCAAGGTCAAGGTACTTTTCAACTGCCTCCATAGAGCGAATACCTCCGCCTATTTCCGCTTTCAGACCGCTTTCCTTAACGATATTGCGTACAACCTCAATATTGGCATTTGAACCGTCCTTAGCACCGTCAAGGTCTACTATATGTATATACTCTGCACCTGCTGCGGTAAAGGATTTTGCTACATCAACAGGGCTGTTGCTGTATACGGTTTTTTGATTGTAGTCGCCCTTAAAAAGTCTGACTGCACATCCGTCTATTAAATCTATTGCAGGAAAAATGTTCATTAAATACTTCCTTTCCGTAAAGTAGCAGCTTACGTTAAATTTCGCAAAAAGCCTTTAAAATCTTCATGCCGACTTCACCGCTTTTTTCAGGGTGAAACTGAGTTCCGTACACGTTCCCGTTTGAAACGGCTGCGGCAACGTCAATTCCGTACTCCGCTGTGGCAAGCAGAGAATCGTCACAATCCGCACCGTAATACGAATGAACGAAGTAAACACAGTCACCCTCATTTATATACTTAAAAAGAGGACTTTTTTTGTCGGTAATTTTCAAAGCATTCCAGCCAATATGCGGAATTTTATATTCTGCGGAAACCTTATCCGCAATAGGCTTTACGCTGCCCTTGATAAGACCCAATCCGTCATGCTCGCCGTACTCGTAGCTTTTCTCAAACAAAAGCTGCATACCCAAGCAAATACCGAGTATCGGCTTGCCTTCACCTGCTAATTTTATCAGTAAATCCGCCAAACCGCTTTCTTTAAGCTTAGCCGCCGCATCACCAAAAGCACCTACACCGGGCAATATAATTCTGTCGGCATTACAAAGGCATTTTGGGTCACCCGTTACAATAACTTCTTCGTTTATAAAACCGAAAGAGCTTTTTAAGGAAAAGAGGTTTCCCACACCGTAATCAACTATAGCTACCATTTACAACACTCCTTTGGTGGACGGTATTTCATCGCCCAGCTCCTCATCAATGGCAGCAGCCTGTTTAAGCGTTCTGCCAAGTGCCTTGAACATTCCCTCTGCTATATGGTGGGAATTTTTTCCGCTTATCTGTTTTACATGAAGCGTAACACCGCTGCTTCTAACAAATGCCGCCATAAACTCCTCAACAAGCTCAGTGTCAAAGCTGCCTATTTTTTCCGATGGGAAATCAGCCTCAAAGCAAAGGCAGGCTCTGCCTGAAATATCGACAGCACAGAGAATCAAGGTTTCGTCCATCGGCAAAATTATATGTCCGTATCTGTTAATGCCTCTCCTCTCGCCAAGTGCCTGTGCAAAAGCTTTGCCCAAGCAAATACCGATGTCTTCAACGGAATGGTGGGCATCAACGTAGGTATCACCGTCACATTTAACATTCAAATCAAATCGGCTGTGACGGGAAAAGAGAGTAAGCATATGGTCAAAAAAGCCTACACCCGTATCCACTGTGGAATCTCCGCTGCCGTCAAGGTCAACGGAAAGCTCTATCTCGGTTTCGGCAGTTTCTCTTACAATTTCACCTATTCGCATCAGCTTTGTACCTCCGCCAAAATTTTTTCCGTTTCCTCAAAAAGTCTGTCCATCTGCTCTTTTGTGCCTACTGTTATTCTAACATAATCCTTAATTAACGGATTGTCAAAGTGACGTATAAGCACACCGTTTGACTTTAACTTGAGGTAATAGTCCCTGCCGCTGATTTTATCGGACTTAGCAAAAATAAAGTTCGCTTTTGAGTTTGTACAGGAGAATCCAAGTTCGGCAAGCCTTTTTACGGAATATTCCCTTGTCTTTATAATTTCACAGCAATTTGCCATGTAGTAATCATTCGAGTCAATCGCCGCTTCACCTGCTGCTAACGTCAGTCTGTTAATGTTGTACGGATTGGTGGAGTATTTTATTCTGTTCAAATCACTTATAAGCTCCTTTGAGCCAATCGCAAAGCCAAGCCTTGCACCCGCCATAGAACGTGATTTAGAGTAGGTTTGAACCACCAAAAGATTGCCGTACTTCTTGGTAAGCTCCACACAGGACTCTCCGCCAAAATCGACATACGCCTCGTCTATTATAACTACATTGTTTGGGTTTGAGCGTACTATATCCTCAATTTCAGAAAGCGAAAGAGTCAGTCCAGTAGGTGCATTTGGATTTGCTATTATAACCGTTTTGTTTACGTTTTTATAGTCGTTGACATTTACGGTAAAGTCGCTGTTCAGCGGTGCCTGTGTGTAGTCCACACCGTATAAATCACCGTACACCTTATAAAATCCATAGGAAATGTTCGGGAACACCGCACCCGTTTCCTCGGAGCAAAAAGCCATAAACGAAAACGACAAAATCTCGTCAGAGCCGTTGGAAACAAACACGTTATCAATTTCCACCCCATATAGCCCTGCAAGCTTATTTCTCAGATTAACACAGTCGGGGTCCGGATAAAGGTTAAGCATGGAAACCTCTGCACTTGAAACTCTGTCAAGAACGGTTTGTGACGGCGGATACGGCGACTCGTTTGTATTAAGCTTTACATACTGCATATTCTTCGGCTGTTCACCGGGAACATAAGCTTCAAGCGTCTGATACTTATCAATTAAAAATTTACTCATACATTTCGTCCTATCACTACATTATTTCTTTATATCTCTTGTTCTAACAACAGCAGAACGGGCATGAGCGGAAAGTCCCTCTTTCTCTGCAAAGTAAGCAATATCCTCGCTCACCTTTGCCAATGCGTCGAGGGTGTAATATGTAAAGGCTGTTTTCTTCACAAAATCGTCAACGGACAAAGGACTGGAAAATCTTGCCGTACCGCTTGTAGGAAGTGTGTGATTAGGACCTGCAAAATAGTCGCCGAGTGCTTCCGGACAGTTTTTACCGAGAAATACCGAGCCTGCGTTTTTGACCTTATCCAAATAATCAAAGGGGTTGTCAACACAAATTTCCAAATGCTCGGGTGCAATAAGATTGGAAATCTCAACCGCCTTATCTATTGATTCTGTAATGATAATCTTTCCGTTATTGTCAATGGAGGTACGGGCAATTTCCTCTCTTGGCAAAACCGCAAGCTGAACCTCCAGTTCTTTGCTTACTGCATCTGCAAGCTCTCTGCTGTCTGTTACCAAAACAGCACTTGCAAGCTTGTCATGCTCTGCCTGTGAAAGCAAGTCAGCGGCAACATACTTAGGATTGCAAGTTCCGTCCGCAATAATCAAAATCTCGCTCGGTCCCGCAATCATGTCGATATCTACCAAGCCGTAAATCTGCTTCTTTGCTTCCGCAACAAAAGCATTACCGGGGCCTACTATTTTATCAACAGGCGGTATGCTCTCTGTACCGTAAGCAAGAGCCGCAATCGCCTGGGAACCGCCGACCTTGAAAACTCTTCCCACACCTGCAATTTTGGCTGCGGCAAGAATAACTGGGTTAACGCTTCCGTCAGCCGACGGCGGAGTAGTCATTATAATTTCCTCAACACCTGCAATTTTGGCAGGGATACAATTCATTAAAACGGAGGACGGATATGCAGCCGTACCACCCGGAACATACAGTCCCACACGCTGAAGCGGAAGAACCTTCTGACCCAAAACTATGCCGTCATTCTCGCTTATAACAAAGCTGTTTCTGACTTGGTGCTTGTGAAAATTATAGATATTTTCCTTTGCTTTTTCAATAACTTCAATAAACTTTTTGTCAACCTTTGCGAATGCTTCATCAATTTCAGCCTGAGTTACCTCTATTGAATCAAGCTCGGCTTTGTCGAACTTTTTTGTATACTCCTTCAGTGCGGCATCACCGTTACTGCGAACATTTGCTATAACCTGTGCAACAACATCCTCCACACCTGTTGACTTCTGCTCTCTTTTAAGTATCTCAGAGATAGAAATATTTTCCGTATTAAAAATTTTAATCATTGTTAAAACCTCTTTTTTATCTAAAGACCCTTTTTTAACCTCTTTTAAACAGGCAATTATCTGTTCAGGCAGTATTCCTTAATTTTCGCCGCAAGGGTTGTAATTTCCTCATTCTTAAATTTATAGCTTACCTTATTTGAAATGAGCCTTGCACTTATCGGAACTATATCTTCAATAGGCTCAAGGTTATTTTCCCTAAGCGTTGTGCCTGTTTCAACTATATCTACAATTACGTCCGACATTCTTAGAATGGGGGCAATTTCTATTGAGCCGTTAAGCTTGATAATATCAATATCTCTGCCCTTGCCTCCGTAATAATCCCTTGCTATGTTCGGGAACTTTGTAGCCACACGCAGGGTTCTCTCGGTATTGTCATGAAAATTCTTGCAGGCGGCAACTGCCATGCGGCACTTGCCTATATCCAAATCGTACAATTCGTACACATCGGGTGCATACTCAAGCAAAATATCCTTGCCTGCCACACCAATGTCGGCAGCACCTCTTTCAACATAAATGGAAACGTCACTCGGCTTAACCCAAAAGTAACGAACTCCTGCTTCTTCGTTTTCAAAAATAAGCTTTCTGTTTGTTTCATGTATCGACGGGCAGTCATAACCTACTGTTTCAAAAATATTCAGAACCTTTTCTCCAAGTCTACCCTTGGGAAGTGCAACATTTATCATTTGCTTCATAATAATACCCCTCCCGCAATTAAAGACATACAAGCTGCCTGTACTTTACACAGCCGCTGTCGTTCTTTTGTGCTTTTACGCTCTTGCCGCTTTCGGTAAGCTCTTTAACCGTCTTTGCAAGCTTATCAAGCGGAGTACTGTCGTTGTAAAGAACCATTACGTCAACATCATACTCAATATCGCCAAGCATAAGCCTTGACAACAAGTCAAGGTAAACAGCAAAGCCAATAGCACCTAAACCCTTGCCAAGCTTATGTACAAGGTTATCGTATCTTCCGCCCGTTAAAACGGTACTCGGCACACCGTCGATAAAGCCCTGAAAAATCACACCGTTGTAGTAGTGCAGGTCATTAACTATAGAAAAGTCAAGGTTAACCTTGTCTGCACAGCCGTAAAGCTTTAAGAAGCTGTATATACTCTCAAGCTCCTTAACCGCTGCGTCCGTTTTATCATTAAGGCTGATAGCCTTAATTTTTTCAACCGTTCTGTCAAACGGTCCGTATATCTCGGTGAGAACGGACAATGCCTTTGATATCCTTTCGTTTATGCCGAAGTCCGCACAACACTTCTCTATTGCAAGAGTATTTTTCTCACTTATGCAGTCAACTATCTTCTGAACCATATCGCTGTCAAGGTTTGTACCGTCAAGCAATCCCGAAATAAAGCCCATATGGGAAATATCCAAAATATTTTTAGGGCTTATAGCTTCAAGGCTCTTTTTCGCAAGCATGATAACCTCGCTTACGGAATAGTCGTCAAGGTTGCCCAAGTACTCCAAGCCCACCTGCATAATTTCCTTGTACTGATGTGTACCCTTATCAACCCTGTACACATTTTCACTGTAGTAAACCTTTTCCGGCTCAGTCCATTTACCGCTTGAATTCTTTACTATAGAAAGAGTAACATCGGGCTTAAGTGCCATAAGCTTACCGTTTGTGTCGGTAAAAGTAATTACGTCACTGCTGAGCAAAAAATCCTTATTTTTTGCATACAAATCGTACTCTTCAAATTTACTCATTTTGAACTGCTTAAATCCGTACTGCTTATACAGCCTGCTAAGCTCCATTACAGCCATTTCCTCGTTAGAAAATCCAACAACACTGCTCACGTTTTATTCCCACCTTTTTAAGATACAATTTGAGAAAGCGTATTTTATAAGCGTGGCAGAACCTAAACTGCCTTACCTCTCCAAATTACATAAGAATTATAGCACACTTCATTGTGTTAGTCAAGTAAAGTGTTACTACTCTATCACAACAAATTGCACCTTTTAGCCGATTTTTATGTATACAATTTTCCGTATATACTATAATTCCCTCTTTTTTAACATTTTAGCATAAATCAGCCAAATAATCAATGACTAATAC
>CAMWIZ010000017.1 GCA_947174455.1 uncultured Clostridia bacterium
TGCTTTCACAGTACAAACAACGGTAAATTCTGTTTTCCCTGTCTGTAAGCTTGAAGATATGAGTAAGCTCTTGCTCGCACTGGGAAATACACCTTGGATTTTTGCACTTTATAACATTTACAAGCTTTTCCGGCAGAGTGGGGTGGCACTTATTGACAATTTCACCGTTGCGAATGGTATTAACTGAAACGCCGGGGTCGAGATATCCCAAAACATCTACGTCAATATCAATCAAATCATCAATTTTTATGATATCTTTTTTCCCGTTTTTTGCACTGGGAACATTTTTTATAATCGCAACTGAGCAGGTTAGCTTATCAAGGTTTAAAAAGTGATATAGATCCATGCTTTTTCCGGCAGAAATATGATCGATTACAACTCCGTTCTGAATAGAATCTATTACCATTTACTCCACCTCCAAAAGCTTTAAAATGAGTGCCATACGCATATACTTACCATACAGTGCCTGTTTAAAGTAGCAGGCACGCTTGTCATTATCAACTGCACACGATATCTCGTTGACTCTCGGCAGTGGGTGCATTATTGCCAAATCTTCCTTTGCCGAGATCAATTTTTCAGGAGTTAAAATATAGCTGTCCTTCAGGCGGATATAATCCTGTTCGTTGAAGAAACGTTCCCTCTGAACACGTGTCATGTACAAAATATCAAGCTGCGGCATTGCCTCCGACAAGTCGGTTGTAACAGTGTATGGAATATTGTTCTTGATAAGAACATTGTTTGTTACATAATCGGGAAGTTTTAGTTCTTCCGGAGAGATTAGAACAAACTTAACTCCCGCATACCGTGACAAAGCATTTATAAGGGAATGAACAGTTCTGCCGAATTTTAAGTCACCGCAAAGACCGACTGTCAGGTTGTTAAAGCTGCCCTTTTCACGGTATATTGTCAACAAATCTGCAAGGGTTTGGGTTGGGTGATTATGTCCTCCGTCACCTGCGTTTATTATAGGTGTATTCGTTGCCATAGATGCAACAAGCGGAGCACCCTCCTTTGGGTGACGCATGGCAATGATGTCTGCGTAACAGCTTACCGTTCTTACTGTGTCTGCCACGCTTTCGCCTTTTGCCGCAGAGGAGTTATTGGAGTCAGAGAAACCTATTACATTTCCGCCAAGCTCATACATTGCAGCCTCAAAGCTAAGCCGTGTTCTTGTTGAGGGTTCAAAGAAAAGAGTAGCAAGCTTTTTTCTTTTGCATTTTTCGGCATATTTATCAGGATTTTCGATTATATCGCAGGCAACATTGATAAGCCCGTCAATATCTTCGACTGACAAGTCTAAAATGTCAATAACATTGCTCATTATGCTTCTCCTATCCAGCTTTCATCAGATGGATTGTTACGGAACTTAATTAGTTTTTCTCTGTCCTCAGGCTTTATGTAGCCCTGTTCAGCGGCAACTTCAGCGATGACATCAAGGTTTGTAAGACTGATATTCTTTATATTTGCTTCAGCAAGTCTGTCAAGACCTTTTTTCATGCCGTATGTGAAGATGCTTGCAACACCGAGAACCTCTGCACCTGCGTCACGGAGTGCATTTACAACCTCAATAACACTTCCGCCTGTGGAGATGAGGTCCTCAATAACAACTACCTTCTGACCTTTTTCAAGCTTGCCTTCAATCTGGTTTCCTCTGCCGTGATCCTTAGCACCCGAACGAACATAACCCATAGGCATATTGAGAAGATGAGCAGTAATAGCTGCGTGTGCAATGCCTGCCGTGCTTGTACCCATAAGTACTTCACACTCAGGGTAGTTTTCTTTAACAACCTTTGCAAGTGCCTCTTCAACGTCTGTTCTTACCTTTGGTGCGGTAAGTGTAAGTCTGTTGTCGCAGTAGATGGGACTCTTTATTCCGCTTGCCCATGTGAAAGGCTCCTGCGGTCTTAGAAACACTGCATTTATAGATAACAAATCCTTAGCAATTAACTTTTCCATTATTATATATCTCCTTTTAATAAAATCTCAGTAAGCTCTTTAACATTGGCGGCTATAAGGTCAGCCCCTGCCTTAGAAAGTTCTTGCTCACTTCCATAGCCATATAACACACCGATGGATTTAATAGAATTTTTCTTAGCACCGACAATGTCGTAATCTCTGTCACCGACCATGACACATTCGTCTTTACTGCTGACATTGGCAAGAGACAATGCATACTCTATGACTTCAGCCTTAGCATTTCTTTTCCCGTCGAGCAGACTTCCTGCAACAACTGTAAAAAAATCGCTCAAGCCGAAATGCTGAAGTATTCTTTCAGCAAAGACCTCAGGTTTGGATGTTGCTAAAATCAACTTGAACCCGCAATTTTGAAGTTTTGCTAGCATTGGAATTACACCGTCATAAACGGTATTTTCAAAAATTCCGATATCGGAAAAATATTCCCTGTAGTATTTAACCGCAAGCTCAGCTTTCTCTGCATCAAAGCCACAAAAACTCATATACGAGTCACGGATAGGGGGTCCGATAAATTTATACAGGGATTCTCTGCTTTCAACATCAATTCCAAACTTTTTTAGTGAGTAGGCAACGGAGTTTGTAATACCCTGCCCGGGGTCGGTTAACGTGCCGTCAAGGTCGAGTAGAATATATTTTATCATTGTAAATCTACCTGTGTCGAATATTAGCCGACAAATTCAGCTACACATCTTCTGTAAGCTGCCACAGGGTTGTCAGCCTGCGTTATAGGTCTGCCAACTACGATATAGTCAGAACCGATTTCCTTTGCCTTTTCTGGGGTTGTAACTCTTACTTGGTCGCCAACTTCTCCGTCTGCAAATCTCACACCCGGTGTTACTGTAACAAATTCTTTTCCGCATACTGAATGTACCTTTTCTGCCTCAAGAGGAGAGCAAACAACACCGTCAAGACCTGCTGTTTTGGCATTCTTTGCGTAGTGCATAACAACCTTATCAATCGGCTCGTTAATCAGCAAATCTTTTTGCATACGTTCCTCGCTGGTGGAGGTAAGCTGAGTTACTGCTATAAGCAGGGGACGGGTACCGTCTGCTCTTGTCAGACCTTGTATTGCAGCTTCCATCATTGCAACTGTGCCGGCTGCATGAACGTTGCACATATCAACGTCAAGCTCAGAAAGAACCTTCATAGCTTTTTTAACAGTGTTGGGGATATCGTGCAGCTTTAAATCAAGGAAAATCTTATGTCCCATTTTTTTGATTTCCTTAACGATATCAGGACCTGCTGCATAAAAAAGCTCCATACCGATTTTTACAAACGGCTTTTCGTCCTTAAACTGTGAAAGAAAATTGATAACCTCTTCTTTGCTGTTAAAATCACACGCAATAATAACGTCCTTACCCATTAGTGACTACCTCCTATAATTTCAGATAAACTGTTTATATTGTATTTTTCCATAACAGAGGGGAGAGCCTCTATTATGTTTTTGCAAGCATAAGGGTCAACCAAATTAGCAGCACCAACCTGTACGGCAGTTGCCCCGGCAAGCATTATTTCTATAACGTCCTGGGCAGTACTTACACCGCCCATTCCGATAATCGGAATTTTGACTGCTTCATATACCTGATACACCATTCTAACCGCAACGGGGAAAATGGCAGGACCGGAAAAACCGCCCATTTTATTTGCGATTACAGGCTTTTTGGTTTTTAAATCTATTCTCATGCCCATAAGTGTGTTAATAAGGCTTATTCCGTCCGCTCCCGCTGCCTCACAAGCTTTCGCAATTTCGGTTATATCTGTAACATTGGGACTTAGCTTAATGTAAACAGGCTTGGTTGTTACGTTTTTAACAGCCTTTGTTACCTCAAATGCCGAGTTAGGGTTTGTGCCGAAGCTCATACCGCCGTTATGGACGTTAGGGCAGCTTATATTAACCTCAATCAGGCCAACCTGTTCATTAGCATCAATTTTACTGCAAGTATAAGCATATTCGTCGATAGAAAATCCGCTTACGTTCGCAATAACAGGCTTGTGATAAAACTTTGCAAGCTTTGGAAGTTCCTCACTTATGACCTTCTCAACACCGGGATTCTGCAGTCCTACAGAGTTAATCAGACCGTTTGTACATTCTGCTATACGTGGGGTGGGGTTGCCGAAGCGAGGCCCCTTGGTAGTACCTTTGCAGGAAATTGAACCGAGAATATTTATATCGTAAATATCTGCAAATTCATAACCGAAGCCAAATGTGCCGCTTGCCGGTATTACAGGATTATCAAGTGTTAAACCGCTTAAATTAACCTTTGTGTTTACCATATGATTTCCTCCTTTACAAGCACAGGACCGTCCTTGCAGATTCTCTTGTTGCCGTATTTTGTTTTGCAAGTGCAGCCCATGCATGCACCAAAACCGCAGCCCATTCTTTCCTCAAAGCTGAACTGTCCTTCGGTATCAGTGTTGTTGTAAACAGCTTTAAACATCGGAAGCGGACCGCAGGTGTAGAAATAGCTGTATTTTCCGACAAGAGGAAAAGCGTCCGTGACAAATCCCTTTGTGCCGTGACTTCCGTCAACTGTTGTTACAAAAGTATCTGTACCGAGAGCCTTAAACTCATCTTCATAAAAAACTTCGTCCTTAGTGTTAAAGCCGAGAATAACGGCAGGTTTTGCCCCTCTTTTTATCAAATCTTTACAAAGCTTGAACATAGGGGGAACACCGACACCGCCTCCTATCAAAAGCGGTCTGTCGCCGCTTTTTGATATGTCAAAGCCGTTGCCTAATCCGACAAGAGTATCAAGCTCGGTTTCAACACTGAGCTTGCTCATAAGTTCAGTACCCTGACCTACAACCTTATAAATCAATGTTATGCTATGGTTGTCAAAATCGCAGATCGAAATCGGTCTGCGAAGATAAAAACCATCTAATTTTATGTTGACAAACTGACCCGGTGCAGTGATGCTGCTTGTGTCACCGCTCAAAGTCATTTTGAATACGTCTTTTGCGATTTTTTCGTTAGACAAAACCGAATAAATACCTTGATTCATTGTGGCCTCCTTTAAATGTGCAGATTTGTCCATGTGCGAATTATTGGAATATAGATATAGATTTTATGCATCAGAGGGATGATTCTGAAATATACGGCGATAGTGATTTTGAGTGCCATATAGACATTCAAATCACAAGCGAGCAAAAGACCCGCTTGTGATTTGCTGCGTTTTTACATATCTATAGTGGAAATGCACAGTGTTTTTTCTTCAAGAACATCAAGCAATGCTCTTACAGTGTCAAGTGCTGTAAAGATACCCACGTTGTTTTCAACTGCCCAGCGTCTGATTAAATATCCGTCGTTGTTGTCTGTACTGTAGATATCCTTTGTGTTAATAACGTAGCTGATGTAGCCTGCACGGAAAGACTGCAAAATCTCGTCATTGTCGTCAGAAACCTTATGCTTTATTCTTGTCTTGATGCCGTGTGCTTTTAGGAATTTTGCCGTTCCCTCGGTGGCCTCAATATTAAATCCAAGGTTATAGAAACGTCTGATAAGCGGTAAAGCCTCTTCCTTGTCAGCGTCTGCAATAGTAGCCAAAACAGTACCGTAATTAACCATTTTGGTACCGGAGGACTGCAAAGCCTTGTACAATGCTCTTGTTAAAGTCTTGTCGTAGCCGATTGCTTCGCCCGTTGACTTCATTTCAGGTGAAAGGTAGACATCAAGACCGCTCAGTTTTGAGAATGAGAAAGCAGGTGCTTTAACATACCAACGTTCCTTTTCGGGCGGATAAACGCAGTCAAAACCTTGTTCCTTGAGTGATTTTCCGAGTATTGCAAGGGTAGCAATATCTGCAAGTGAGTAACCTGTTGCCTTAGAGAGGAACGGAACTGTTCTGGATGAACGTGGGTTAACCTCAATTACATAGACGTAGTTGTTTTTGTCAACTATGAACTGAATGTTGTAAAGACCGACAATGCCTATACCCAGTCCCAGCTTAACCGTATAGTCTATGATTATATCCTTAACTTCCTGAGAAATTGAGAACGAGGGGTAAACACTTATACTATCGCCCGAATGTACACCTGTTCTTTCAACGTGTTCCATGATGCCCGGTATAAATACGTCTTTGCCGTCACAAACAGCATCAACCTCAACCTCTCTGCCGATAATATATTTGTCAACCAATACAGGCTTATCCTCGTCAACCTCAACGGCTGTTTTCAGGTAGTGGCGGAGCATTTCTTCATTGGTTACTATCTGCATTGCACGTCCTCCCAAAACGTAGCTTGGGCGAACAAGCACAGGGTAGCCAATTTCCTCGGCAGCTTTTACACCATCGTCAATTTTTGTAACAGCCTGACCCTTTGGCTGGGGAATATGGAGTTCCTCCATAATTTTCTCAAAGGAGTCACGGTTTTCTGCTTTCTCAATAGCGTCAACGTCTGTACCGATAATCTTAACACCACGACGCATGAGCGGTTCTGCAAGATTTATTGCTGTTTGACCGCCGAGCGAAGCGACAACACCGTCAGGCTTTTCAAGCTCAATAATATTCATTACATCTTCAACGGTGAGAGGTTCAAAATACAGCTTATCACTTGTGGTGTAGTCGGTTGAAACCGTTTCGGGGTTATTGTTTATAATAATGGCCTCATAGCCGTTATTTTTAATAGTCATTACAGCGTGAACCGTGGAGTAGTCAAATTCTACACCCTGACCGATTCTGATAGGACCGGAACCGAGTACTATAATCTTCTTTCTGTCACTTACAATGGACTCATTTTCCTGCTCATAGGTGGAGTAGAAATAGGGGATATAGCTTTCAAACTCGGACGCACAGGTATCAATCATTTTGTAGACAGGGAACATATTGTTTTCTTTTCTCTTGCTGTAAATATCGTCCTCTGTAGTTTTCCACAGCTTAGCGATGTACTTATCAGAGAATCCCATCCTTTTAGCTTCGTAAAGTGTTGTAATGTCATCCTTGTTGTCTGCAACAACCCTCTCAAAGTCTACTATGTTCTTGATTTTTTCAAGGAAGAACATATCTATCTTAGTTATTTCAAAAATCTCTCTCAAATCAATACCGTTCCAGATAAGTTCAGCGATAGCGTAAATTCTGTCGTCTGTACCCTTGCGGATATATTCGAGAAGTTCATCATTTGAGAGGTCATTGAACTTTGGCTTGTAAATATGGTAAACATCAATCTCCAAAGAACGTACTGCTTTAAGCAGGCTTTCCTCGAAGGTTCTGCCGACGCTCATAACTTCTCCCGTTGCTTTCATCTGTGTACCAAGTACATTGGACGCATCAGAGAACTTATCAAACGGGAACCTCGGCATTTTGGTTACAACATAGTCAAGTGTAGGCTCAAAGCTTGCAGGGGTGTTGGCAATTTGAATCTCGTCAAGTGTCATGCCGACAGCAATCTTTGCGGAAACTCTTGCAATAGGATATCCGCTTGCCTTTGATGCAAGTGCGGAAGAACGTGACACCCTCGGGTTTACCTCTATTAGGTAGTAATCGAATGAAACAGGGTCAAGTGCAAACTGTACGTTGCATCCGCCTTCGATTTTCAATGCTCTGATAATCTTCAAAGCACTGTCACGCAGCATATGGTACTCCTTGTTTGTCAAGGTTTGGCTTGGAGCAACAACTATAGAGTCACCGGTGTGAATACCTACCGGGTCAAGATTCTCCATGTTACAGATTGTAATTGCTGTGTCGTTTGAGTCACGAATTACTTCGTACTCTATCTCCTTGTAGCCCTTTACGCTTTTCTCAACAAGAACCTGACCGACAGGGGAGAGAACGAGGGCGTTTTTCATGATTTCCACAAGTTCCTCATCATTGTTTACAAATCCGCCGCCTGTTCCGCCCAATGTAAAGGCAGGACGAAGAACTACAGGATAGCCGATTTTATGTGCTGCATCAAGAGCCTCCTGCACGGAGTGGGTGATGATTGACGGAAGAACCGGCTCTCCGATTTCCTCGCAAAGCTCTTTGAAAAGTTCCCTGTCCTCGGCTCTCTCAATACTTTCACAGCTTGTGCCAAGAAGCTCAACCTGACACTCGTCAAGTACACCCTTTTTTGCAAGCTTCATTGCAAGGTTAAGACCTGTTTGTCCGCCTATGCCCGGAACGATAGCGTCGGGACGCTCGTATCTCAAAATTTTTGCAAGATATTCAAGGGTAAGCGGCTCCATATATACTTTGTCGGCAATGACCGTATCTGTCATAATTGTAGCGGGGTTTGAGTTGCACAGTACAACCTTGTAACCCTCCTCACGCAGTGCAAGGCAGGCCTGAGTGCCTGCGTAGTCAAACTCAGCGGCTTGTCCGATTATTATCGGACCTGAACCTATAACCAATACTTTCTTTATGTCACTTCTCTTAGGCATTGTTTTTGCCCTCCTTCATATAGCCGATGAATTTTTCAAACAGATAGAAGCTGTCCTGAGGACCCGGTGCACTTTCGGGGTGATACTGAACACTGAAAATCTTGTCACGGTCACACGCAACACCCTCTACCGTATTGTCAAGTATATTTACATGAGTAACTCTCAAATCCGTATTTTCAACGCTATCCGTGTTAACGGCATAGTTATGGTTTTGGCTGGTTATCTCAATTTTACCCGTGTCAAGGTTTTTAACAGGATGATTTCCTCCACGGTGACCGAATTTCAGCTTGTAGGTCTTTGCACCATATGCAAGACTTATAAGCTGATGCCCAAGGCAGATTCCTGCAATGGGGTACTTGCCTCTGAGTGCCTTGATAAGGTCGATAACAGGCTGTACGTCCTCAGGGTTGCCCGGTCCGTTTGACAGGAAAATTCCGTCAGGGTTAAGCTTTTCTATCTCTTCAGCTGTTGTATTATAAGGTACAATAGTAACGTTGCAGCCAAGCTTGTTAAGACTTCTTACAATGTTTAGCTTAACACCGCAGTCCACACATACAACATTAAGCTGCGGGTGAGCCGTGCGTGAGTACCACTTTTTCCTACAGCTTACTTTTGAGACGGCATCTGTAGGAATGGCTGTGGTTTTGAGTATTTCCATGGCTTTATCATGCGGAGTATCCGAATCGGTTATAAGAACCTTGCAGTTACCGAAATCTCTGATTTTTCTTGTAAGCATTCTTGTGTCAATTCCGCTGATACCGGGGATTTCATACTCCTCCAAAACCTCGTCAAGAGTTCTTGTGTATCTGAAATTTGACGGAATATTATTGTACTCTCTGACGATGAGTCCGCCGATAGTCGGAATTTTAGTTTCAAAATCATCATCTGCAATTCCGTAGTTGCCTATCAAAGGATAAGTCATAACTACCATTTGGTAAGTGTAGGACGGGTCGGACACTATTTCCTGATAACCGACCATTGAGGTGTTAAATACAAGCTCGCATACCTTGTCACATCTGTGACCAAAGCCTGTGCCGAGGTATTCGCTTCCGTCCTCAAGGACTATTTTTCTGTTCAATTTTGTTTCCATTTTATTTCCCCCTTGACCATCGTCATAACGCATTGACCGTAAACCTCTGCCCCTTCAAAGGGAGTGGTACGTCCCTTTGAAAGAAAAGTTTTGGGATCAATGGCGTATTTGTTATTCAAGTTCCAAACCGTCAAGTCCGCCGGCTTGTTTATATCAATTAAAGAACCGATGTTGAATCGTCTTCTTGGATTTACGCACATCAGCTCAAGTAATTTTTCGAGAGTGATAAGGTTTTCTTTAACCAGTTTTGTATAGAGAATAGGGAAAGCAGTTTCTATTCCCACAATTCCCATAAGGCTTTTTTCAAGTCCTCTTGACTTTTCTTCCAAGCTGTGCGGAGCGTGGTCTGTGGCAATCATATCTATAGTGCCGTCCTTAATACCCTCAAGCAGTGCTTGTCTGTCCTCCTCGCTTCTTATAGGAGGGTTCATTTTAAATTTGCCGTCCTCTTGCAGCATACTGTCGTTAAAGACAAGGTAGTGCGGTGCGGTTTCGCAGGTTATGTTAACGCCCTCTGCCTTTGCCTTGCGAATAAGTTCTACGCTCTCTTTGGTTGAAATATGGCAAACATGGTATTTACAGCCTGTTGTGCGTGAAAGCTCAATGTCCCGCTTAATCTGCCCCCATTCACTTTCTGAACAAATACCACGGTGACCGTGTGTATGTGCATACTCGCCGTCATGAATATATCCGCCGTTTAAAAGTGAGTTGACTTCGCAGTGAGCGGCGATTATCTTATCAAGTTCCGCTGCCTTTTTCATAGCCGTTAGCATCATATCTTCACTTTGTACACCCCTGCCGTCATCTGAGTAGGCAACGGCACACTCTGCAAGCTTTTCTATATCCGAAATTTGCTTTCCTTGCTCGCCTTGAGTGATTGCAGCGTACGGGTGAACGTTTACTACAGCGTCTTTTTCAATAATATCAAGCTGAACCTGCATATTTTCGACCGAATCGGGTACAGGGTTCAGATTTGGCATTGAACAGATA
>CAMWIZ010000018.1 GCA_947174455.1 uncultured Clostridia bacterium
GCACCAAAAAAAACTTTTGGTATTCTTGAATTTATAATCGCTCCTGTACACATGGGGCATGGTTCTAATGTTACGTAAAGCTCACACTGCCAAAGCCGCCAGCCTCCAAGTTTTTCACAGGCCATTGAGATGGCTTCAAGTTCGGCATGGCTGAGTGCGTTTTTGTCGGTTTCACGCCTATTGTATGCAGCGGCTATTACATCGTTACCTTTTGTGACTACTGCTCCTACGGGAACTTCACCTATATTGGCTGCAAGCTTTGCCTGCTCAATGGCAAGACGCATGAAATATTGTGTGCGTTTAGCATCAGTTTCAAATTTCATACTCAAACACCGTAGTTGGATGTTGGAATAAGAAGAAACAGTGCCACCAACGCAAGTATTATTGTGTCGGCAATTATAAAGCCGTTAGCTGCAAATGTTGACAGCCGTTCACTAAATGAGAGATAATGTTTTTCTTTTTTAAAGTTAAACATATCTTCATGGTGCTTGGTAAGGTACGATATTGCCACAAAGCCTGTAATTACCAGTAAAAGCATTATCAATGCCTCTGATGCTGTGCTGTAGTTTTCGGGAATAATCTCAGAAAGAATTGTTACACAAACTGCAAAGAAATTGTTGCCAAAGTGTATAAGCATACAAGGTATCATCGAACCCGTGCTTGCACGAACAAATCCGAGGACAAGTCCTACAGTAAATGCAAACGGGATTTGTGCAAAGTTGCCGTGTAGCATACCGAAGAGAAAGGCACTTGTCACAATCGCAAAAATTTTGCCGTGCTTTTCCAGCACACCGTAAACAATGCCACGGAAAGCAAATTCCTCAACTATTCCGGGGATAATCGCTGTACACAGAGTTCCCATAAGGAAATCAAAAAGAGTTCTGCCTGAATCGCCCGTCATATTTGCGTAAACGTCAATTCCAAATAGACTAAGGTTTATTCCAAACAGTGCTGCGGCAAGCTGTGCAAGCATACATACAGACATACCTCCCATAAGTATGGCAAAAAGCTTTTTGCCATCAACTTTCTTTACAGGTATAAGCTTATCAGGGTGTATCTTTGATGACTTTAGTATAATAAGTGACGGAACAACAATGCCAACCAGCGACAACATACCCGTTAGGAGGTAGTACCCCCATCCGGTAAAGCCGGAGTAGGGGTCATAATCGCCCGAAGACGGCATTCCCATCATTCCCACACACACAGCAACAACACCTATAACTAAACCAAGCCCCTGCATAAGCAGAAAAATAGAGAGAGTTGTTTTGCCTGCTGTGCCTGCGGCCTTTCTTAACTCCTCACGCTCAATATCTCTCGGTGTAGGCATATAATAAGGAACAAACCCACCTGACACGTTCTGCGGATACCCCTGCATTGCTCCAAAAGAATTAGTCTGTGGAGCAGTTTGATATGTCTGCTGTGGCTGTCGTTCATATCCGAACGGTCGTTGGGAGTAGGGCACTTGATTGGGGTTCTGCACAGGCTGCTGACCTTGTGTAGGTATTTGTCGGGAACCCTGTAAATTGTACTGCTCCTGAACAGGTATCTGTCTGAAACTCTGCATAGGCGGTACATTCTGTACTGCTGCCTGCGGTTGCGGTATAAACTGCCGACTGTTCGGTGTATACTTCTGCTGAGGATAGTGCGTATTATTATATTCTATTGGGTTTTCGTTCAATATAACAACTCCTTTTCAAATGTAATTTTAAGGAATACATCAATTATACATACTTATATAAAATTAAACAAGACGGTATTTGTAAATTATTTTGTAAATAAATTGTGTAATTACAATTTTTTATGATATAATTCTGTTTGACGATGGGGTGCGCTTATTTTTAAACTATACCTTGCAGTCCTGCAAGGAGGTAACTCAACGTTGTTTTGAAGTTACAATGTGCAGTAAATTTGAAGGAATTCATATTCTTATCGCTTTGTGCATATAATACACAGTGTGCTTAATATTATCCTTCATTTGTTTGCATTTGTTGAGTTTAAGAAAAATTACCAAAATCCCTTGACACATAGTTATAGCTATGGTATAATTCATAGGAACAATAAAGCAGGGCGGTTAACGCTTTCACCTGTGGGGTGTCGTCTGCACGGGTCAATACTTACGGTTATAACCGCTTTCGGCGGTTTTTTGTAGTGTTGTACGCAGGCGGTTATTCGTCTGCGTTTTTTATTGATATTTAGGTTATGGAGGTGCTTACCCATTAGCAACAAGGAACTGCTCATCAATGAGGAAATTCGAGAGAAAGAACTTAGAGTTATCGGTGCTGACGGCTCACAGTTGGGTATCATGTCATCGGCTCAGGCGATGAAGATTGCTATTGAGAAAAATCTTGATTTGGTGCAAATTGCCCCTCAGGCAAAGCCGCCCGTATGCAAGATTATGGATTATGGCAAATACCGTTTTGAACAGGCAAAGAGGGAAAAGGATAACAGAAAAAATCAGAAGATAGTTGACATTAAGGAAGTAAGACTTTCACTTAATATTGACACACATGATTTTGAAACGAAGCTGAACCATGCACTCAAGTTCATCACAAAGGGTGATAAGGTGAAGGTGTCAATTCGCTTCAGAGGCAGAGAGATGGGACATCCCGAACTCGGCTATGATATTATGAAAAGATTTTCAACCGCCTGTGCAGAGGTTGCCGTCATTGAGAAGCCGGCAAAGCTCGAAGGACGCAATATGCTCATGTTCCTTGCTCCTAAGCCGGTTAAGTGACATAATTCAAGGAGGATAATATTATGCCAAAGATTAAAACACACAGTGGTGCAAAGAAGCGTTTCAAGCTTTCTAAGTCAGGTAAGGTTATTCGTGCCCACGCTAATAAGCGTCATATTCTTAACAAGAAGACAACAAAGCGTAAAAGAGGTCTTAGAAAGTCCGTTGTTGCTGACAAGACAAATGTAGCACAGGTAAAAAGACTTGTACCGTACAAGTAATTGCCTGTTTGAATACACTATTTGAGTTAAACGCTTGAAAGATAACTGAGAATTAACGGAGGTAAATATAAATGGCACGTGTTAAGGGTGCGATGATGACTCGCAAAAGAAGAAAAAAGACTTTAAAGCTTGCAAAGGGTTACTGGGGTGCAAAGAGCAAGCACTTTAAGATGGCTAAGCAGGCTGTTAACAAGTCAGGTAACTATGCTTTTATCGGTCGTAAGCAGAGAAAGAGAGACTTCCGCAGACTTTGGATTGCTCGTATCAATGCTGCTTGCAAACTCAACGGCACAAACTACTCTACATTTATGAATGGATTGAAGAAGGCAGGCATTACTCTCAACCGTAAGATGCTTTCAGAGATTGCTATCGCAGATCCAAACGGCTTCACAAATCTTGTAGAAACAGCTAAAAAGGCTCTTTAATAGAATTTATTTCAGCACCTGAGGAGTTATTTGCCTTGGGTGCTGTTTTTAAATGGCAAGGTGGGTTCTGTTATGGGTAAACAAAACAGGTCTAAAAACGGTGCGGACAGTAATATTTACGAGCTTATTCCGGCTGAACAGAGCGGTACGGGTGTAATGCCTCTTCTTATTTCCGTTAGTTATTTGGGAATTTTCGCAGGTGTTGTCAGCATATTCATGGTGCTTATGTCGGCAATGTCAGAGGGTAAAGAGGGGATAGATTTTACTCTTTTGGCGGGTTCTATTGTAGTGTTGGCTTTGTGCATTGTGCTTGTGATTGTTTTTTCTTTAATTTCATATAAAGGTAAGGAAAAGTTTAGAAATTCCCATTACGATTTAATAAAAAATTCAGACGGTTGCAGTGGCAGAATAATTTCCGTGAATAGATATGTAGAACGTATTCTCCATAAGGGGAGTGCATACGAGCAAGCAATGTGGTCACTCAATATTGAATATACCGATAAAGACGGAAAAACTGCTGTTATAGAAAGTGAAAAGTACCTTAACGATGTTACTGAGGTTCTTTGTGGCAGCAGTGTCACAGTGTATTTAAAAAATAACGGAAAATTCGAGCTGGATGGTTTTGAAATAAGACAATCAGAAGAGGACGCAAAGCTTATTGCACCTGTTAAAGATATTGTTACGGGTGAAAAAGAGGTTTACACCTTTTAGCGTGATGTAGATTAGGTGTGTATTGTTTAAAAAAATTAGGGAAGAACTGATTAAATATGGTGCTTAGATTGCAAAGTCGGATTTTCAGGCAAATTGGACGAAAATACCTCAGGAATACTGGTCTGTCGGTCAACCCCTCCGTCACTTCGTGACACCTCCCCCTCAGGGGGAGATCACATATTTCAAGGTATTTGAATTCAAATTGACGAAAAGCCAAAAGCAAGATAGGCACAAAGCCGTCATGCGGTATTTATTCAGCGATTCTTTATATATAAAATTTTATGGGTTTTGTCTGTATAATGTATTTTTTAGCCGACAACACCGAAGAGAAAGGGTGGACTTATGCTTACCGGTAAGGAGAATAACATAATAAAGGAAGCTGTTAAGCTTAATAAAAGTGCAAAGTACAGGCGAGAAAAAAAGCTTTTTACTGCCGAAGGTGTCCGCCTTTGCCGTGACGGTGCAGAGAGCGGTGCGGTGATAGAAAGGTTTTTATATACAGCTGACTCAAGAGAAAAGTACAGTGAGGATTTTAAAAAAATTATGTCTGCCTCACGCTCAAGTTTCGAGATTTCTAAGTCGATTTTTGAGAAAATTTCAGAAACAAGGTCGCCTCAGGGGTTTTTTTGTATATTTAATATGCTTGACAAACCGACATTTCCGTATACAATAAATAAGCAGGGAAACTATGTTGCTTTGGAAAATTTACAGGATCCGTCAAATCTTGGTACGATACTTCGTACAGCGGAAGCCCTTGGTGTGGACGGAGTTATTCTTTCGGACGGTTGTTGTGATGTTTACTCCCCAAAGGTTGTAAGGGGAAGTATGGGTGCGGTGTTCAGAATTTCCTGTCTTTCAGTAGGTGACTTCACGTCATATATTGCTAAACTGACGGCCGAGGGTGTGCAAACCTATGCTTCCACACCGTATACAGATAACATAATTACAAGCATTGATTTTAATGGTGGAGTTATGATAATAGGAAACGAGGGTAACGGAATCACACAGAAAACTCTGTCGGTATGCAGTCAAAAGGTAAAAATTCCTATGCGTGGCAGAGCAGAATCTCTCAATGCCGCAGCAGCCGCAGGCATACTAATGTGGGAGATGTTCAGATAATTTATTGTTATTGGGTGTTAATTATGAATAATCAAACCTTGTACTGGGTGTGGATACAGCAGGCGCTCGGTTATGCTAACAATAAAATAACATCTATCATGTCACGGTACACCTTTGCTGAGGACTTCTACCGTGCATCACTTGCAGACAAGCTTTCTTGTGCTGCATTCACTGCCAATGAAGCGAATGCTTTGGGTGAACTCTCCCTCAGAAATGCTGAGGCTACGCTCAAAAGATGCATCGAGTGCGGAATAGATGCCGTAAGCATTGGTGATTCGATATATCCTGAACGGCTTTTGAATATTCCGTCACCGCCCGTTGTGATTTATGTAAAAGGAAATACGGAATTGCTGTCAAGCGAGCTTTCCATTGCCGTAGTCGGTACTCGCTCGGCTACACCCTATGGTCAAAGTGCAGCTACAAAGTTCGGCTTTGACCTTGCCAAAAGGGGAGTAACCGTTGTAAGCGGCGGTGCCATGGGTGTGGACAGTTGTTCGCACAAAGGGGCAATAACTGCAGGGGGAAATACCGTATGTGTACTGGGGTGCGGTATAGAGTACAGATACCTTATGCAGAACAAACAAATGCGGGACACCATAGCAAAAACAGGCTTACTTGTTTCGGAGTATCCGCCCGACTATCCTCCTACACGTTACACATTTCCTGCCAGAAACAGAATTATCAGCGGCTTATCCATGGGAGTGCTTGTTGTTGAAGCGGGTGTCAGAAGCGGTTCACTAATCACAGCGAATATTGCCTTGGAGCAAAACCGAGATGTATTCGCAGTACCGGGAAGCATTGCGAGTGATGTTTCCTACGGAACTAACAAGCTTATAAAGCTGGGTGCAAAGGCTGTAACTGAGGTTAATGATATTTTGGAGGAGTATGTTTTAAACACGGAATTTTTTTCCGATACCGTACCCAAGGGCGGCGAACAGGTCTATTCCCAACTGGAGTTAACACTCTTAAACTGTACGCAGGAAAGCGGCGGGGAGGGCGCCTCGAATATAAGTACACAAAGCACAGATAATGTTAATAGAGAAAAGAAAAAAGTAAAGAAGTTAAAAGATTCAGAAAAGAAAAGCATCAATACTGTTTCCGGGATTACAGCAAAAAATAAAGATTATATAGAAAGTAAGGAAAGTATTGAGAAAGAAAAAATAAAGCTTGAGTGTTTGACAGATGAGGAATTGAAATGTTTGTCACAGTCAGCACAGGCTGTTTTGGAGTTATTTAAAAACGAGAGAGAGTTACACATTGATGCAATAACTGAAAGACTGTCAATTCCTGTAAGCAAGGTTCATGCGGCTATGACTGAGCTGGAAATGAACGATATTGTAGAGTCGCTTGCAGGAAGAATGTACAGAGCAGTTTGATTTACTAAAACTTGTTTTTTGAGAAAGAAAATTTACTTGTCTGCAAATAAGAAGTAAACAAGTCTAACGGCGACTAATTATATAGTGCTGACACCGAGCGTTTGCCGACAAGTTTTAAGATAATACAGCATACAATTTATAGGAATTTCGTCTTTTTAAAGAAGGTAGTTATAGAAATGTCTAAGTTAGTAATAGTGGAGTCGCCGTCAAAGGCACATACAATAAAAAAATACCTCGGCAGTGATTATGAGGTGCTTGCGTCTAAGGGTCACGTCCGTGATCTTCCGCCAAAGCGTCTTAGCGTTGATGTTAAGAAGAACTTTGAACCTAAATACGAAATAATGAAAGATAAGGCAGAGCTTGTTGAACAGCTTAAAGAGGCAGTGAGCAGGTGTGACGAAGTTTACCTCGCAACCGACCCCGATAGAGAGGGAGAGGCAATTTCGTGGCATTTGGCTTATATTCTTAACCTGCCGCTTGACAGCAAAAACCGTGTTGAATTTAACGAAATCACACGCACAGGTGTAGAGAGTGGCATGGCATCACCGAGAGCCATTGATTTGGATTTGGTAAACGCACAGCAGGCAAGACGTATTCTTGACAGGCTTGTTGGCTATAAGCTTAGTCCTTTTGTGTCACAGAAAATTCGCAGGGGTCTTTCCGCAGGACGGGTGCAGTCTGTCGCACTTAGCATAATTGTTGAAAGAGAAAATCAGATTAGAGCCTTTGTACCTGAGGAGTACTGGTCTGTTGATGCAAAGTTTATACCAAAGGGCAGCAGAAAGACATTTGCTGCCGCTCTACACTCTTATCAGAATGAGAAAATTAAAATAACCAATGAAGCAGAGGCAAAAAAAGTTCTTGACGATTTGGACGGTGCGGAGTTTACCGTAACAAAGGTTAAACACGGCACAAGAAGAAAATCGCCTGCACCGCCGTTTATTACCTCAACCTTGCAGCAGGAGGCGTCAAGAAAGCTTGGATTCCAGTCCAAACGTACCATGAAGGTTGCACAGGAACTGTATGAGGGTATCAATATAGACAACATCGGTGCAACAGGTCTTATTACCTACATGAGAACAGACTCGCTGCGAATTTCAAACGACGCCATAGCTGAGGCTAAGCAGTATATAAGTGAACGTTACGGAGAAAATTATCTTCCTAAAAAGGAACGTGTTTTTAAAACCAAGAACAACGCACAGGACGGCCATGAGGCCATACGTCCGACGATGGTAGCATTGTCACCCGACAGAATAAAATCAAATCTTACATCGGATCAGTATAAGCTGTATAAGCTTATTTGGGAACGATTCCTTGCTTGTCAGATGGCAGAATGCATACAGAAAACCACTCAGGCAGATATCGAGGCTAACGGCTATACGTTTAAGGCATCGGGTTACAGAGTGGACTTTGACGGATTTACAATACTGTACGTTGAGGGCAAGGATACAGAAGAGGAAAAGGAAACTCAGCTTCCGCCGCTTGAAAATAATATGCCGGTAAGGGCAAAAGAGATTGTGCCTAATCAGCATTTTACTCAGCCGCCCGCACGCTTTACCGAGGCGTCACTAATCAAGGCACTGGAGGAAAACGGTATCGGCAGACCGTCCACATATTCTGCAACGATAACTACCATTGTCAGCAGGGAGTATGTTAAGAGGGAAAACAAAACTCTTATTCCAACTGAGTTGGGTGAGGTTATAACAAAACTCATGAAAGAGCGTTTTCCAAAGATAGTAAACGTTCGCTTTACTGCACAGATGGAAAAGGAACTTGACGAGGTCGAAAACGGCAACGAGGAGTGGGTTGAACTCCTGCGTGATTTCTACGGCGAATTTGAGCAGACGCTCAAAAAAGCAAAGGAAGAAATGGAGGGCGAAAAGCTCACTTTAAAGGAGGATCAGACCGACTACATCTGTGAAAACTGCGGCAAACCAATGGTTGTTAAGTATGGCAGGTACGGCAGATTCATAGCTTGTTCGGGTTACCCCGACTGCAAAACCGTTAAAAAGGTTGTTGTAGAGCTTGGTGTACCATGCCCCAAATGCGGAGGCAGCGTAATTGTAAGAAAAACTAAGCGTGGCAAGCCGTTTTATGGCTGCAGTAATTACCCGGAATGTAAATTTGTGTCGTGGAACGAGCCTGTAAACGAACGCTGTCCGCAGTGCGGAGAGACTTTGTATAAAAAGCTTGGCAAAAAACCTAAGCTTCTTTGTACGGCAGAGGGCTGTGGATATGAGAAGCCTATTGAAGAATAACTTGTTGACCGATGTGCTGTAGAATAATCCCCATAAATATTGAATGGAAATAAGCGGTATTCTCCTAACAATTATATAAGCTGCTATACTTATCGGGATGAAGTACTTATCATACAGTATCACGGAACTTGAAAGGGATGTAGCTATGACTGTCAGAGTTATAGGAGCAGGGTTAGCAGGCTGCGAGGCGGCTTGGCAGCTTGCTCAAAGAGGAATACAAACCGAGCTTTACGAGATGAAGCCGAATAAGAGAACACCTGCACACAGTACGGACGAATATGCAGAGCTTGTTTGTTCAAATTCATTCAAGGCGGCAAGGGTAAACAGTGCCGCAGGACTTTTAAAAGAGGAAATGCGTCGGCTGAATTCACTTCTCATGCAGTGTGCCGATAAGTGTGCAGTACCTGCCGGGGGAGCTCTTGCCGTTGACAGAAAGCTTTTTTCAGGCATGGTTACAGAGAAAATAAAATCTCACCCCAATATTACTGTTGTGGAGAAAGAGCTTACACAGCTTCCGACAGACGGTGTGAACGTTATAGCTACAGGGCCGTTGACAAGCGAGCCTCTTGCAGAAAACATTAAGAAAAGCTTTGGCGGTGCGTTAAGCTTTTTTGACGCCGCAGCACCTATTGTCACAGCAGAAAGTATAGACATGAGCAAAGCTTTTACCGCATCAAGATACGGCAAAGGTGACGGTGACGACTACATCAACTGTCCTATGAACAAGGAGGAATACGAGCATTTTCATGCAGAGCTTTCCTCCGCTGAACGTACACCCCTGCACGGTGTTGATGTTTTAAATCCTAAAGTTTACGAGGGATGTATGCCAATCGAGGTAATGGCTCAAAGAGGTGCCGATACCATGCGTTTTGGACCGATGAAGCCTGTGGGACTTACAGACCCTGCAACGGGTCACAGACCTTGGGCGGTTTTGCAGCTTAGAAAAGAGAATTCACTCGGCACAATGTATAATCTTGTAGGTTTTCAAACCAATCTGAAATTTGGGGAGCAAAAGCGAGTTTTCGGACTTATTCCTGCTCTTAAAAATGCTGAGTTTGTAAGATACGGCGTTATGCACAGAAATACGTTTATAAATTCCCCAAAGCTTCTTACACCGTGTTTTTCTCTCAGAACCAACCCAAATATGTTCTTTGCAGGGCAGATGACAGGTGTTGAGGGTTACATGGAGTCGGGTGCATCGGGACTGCTTGCAGGTATCAATGCCGCAAATACAGTTTTGGGCAAACCGCTTTTGGTACTTCCGAATTACACTGTGATTGGTGCATTGGCAGGATATATCAGCGATGAAACGGTGGAAAACTTCCAACCTATGGGGGCAAACATCGGTATACTTCCACCTCTTGAAACTAAGATAAGGGATAAACAGCTTAAAGCACAGGCTCATGCCGACCGCTCGCTTGCGTTTTTTGATAATGAGCATGTAAATGTTTAAAATAAAACTCTTTTAAGGACGAAAATTCCCAGAATACACCGGG
>CAMWIZ010000019.1 GCA_947174455.1 uncultured Clostridia bacterium
TAGTTACTCTTAATGATATTATACGACTGGCAACAGGTTCGGGAATAGATGGTTGATGTTATGAGCAGTAAAATTCAGGTTACAGCAGGTAATGTGAAAATCGGCGGAGGAGCTCCCGTTTCGGTGCAGTCGATGCTTAACGTTTCTGCAAGCGATATAGAGGGCAGTGTGCGTCAAGCCGTGGAGCTTGAAAAAGCAGGCTGTCAAATTATAAGAGCGGCAATTCCCAATATGGATGCTGTCAGACTTATTCCTGCCATAAAGGAAAAGGTAACTGTGCCTTTGGTTGCAGACATTCACTTTGATTACAGGCTTGCACTGGAGTCAGTTGCGGCAGGAATCGACAAGGTGAGAATAAATCCCGGCAATATTGGCAGTGATGACAGGGTTCACGAAGTTGTAAAGGCTTGCCGAGCAAAAAATATTCCTATTAGAATAGGTGTAAATTCAGGTTCGCTTGAAAAGCACATTCTTGCAAAATACGGCTCGCCAACAGCACAGGCTCTGTGTGAAAGTGCCCTGTACCACGCATCGCTCTTAGAGAAATTTGACTTTTACGATACAGTGTTGTCTATGAAATCCTCCACTGTGTCAACCATGATAAAGGCATATGAACTTGCCGCCGAAAAATGTTCCTATCCGCTTCACTTGGGAGTTACGGAGGCAGGCACAGAGAGAATGGGCCTTATTAAGTCCGCCGCAGGCATAGGCTCGTTGCTTCTAAAAGGTATAGGCGATACCGTGAGAGTATCCTTAACAGATAATCCTGTTAAGGAGGTCTATGCCGCAAAGGATATTCTAAAGGCAATAGATGTTGATACATCAGGCGTGAAATTTATTTCCTGTCCTACCTGTGGCAGAACAAAAATTGACCTTATATCCATCGCAAATGAAGCTCAGGAGCGTTTGAAAACTTGCGATAAGGATATTACAGTTGCGGTTATGGGCTGTATAGTTAACGGTCCCGGCGAAGCGAGAGAGGCAGATATAGGCATAGCAGGCGGAGATGGAGTGGGTCTTATTTTCAAAAAAGGTGAGATATTTAAGAAAGTTCCCGAACCTAAGCTTATAGATACACTTATGGCTGAAATTGAGAAAATGTAATGAAGGATGTTGACATTTGAGTACCGTGGGCAATGTTTTCGACGGATATGTTTCCGCAGAATTACTTAACAGAACAAAAAACGGACGTGTGCAAAGCATAAATGTAAACCGACAGTCGCAGTCAATGTCGGTTTCTGTTTCATTTGATGAGCTTGTGCCGCAAGGGGATATTCTTGGAATGGAGAGGGAACTTGTACGCTCGCTTGAGCTTTCCTCCGTAAGAATTTCCACGGAATTTGCACCCGAGCTTTTTACCCCTATGTATTTTCAAGAAATAGTTCTGCATATGAAGCGTGACAATGCAACGCTTAACGGAACTTTTAAAGACGCAGAGGCAAGAATTGAGGGCAATAATTTTATTATAACGCTTTACCACGGCGGTGAGGCTGTTATAAGAGGGCAGAATGCAAAGTCACTTATAGCAAACGCTATATATAATATGTTCGGTTTAAGATATAATGTTGAGTTTGACGGCACAACAAATATGAGTGTCGATAACACAGATTATATTGAAATGCAGCGGCATATGGAGCAGCAAAAGGCAAGGGAGCAGGTTGTTGAGAAGATAGAGCAGTATGACGACATGATGCAGTCAGCAAATGCCCGCACCGAAAAAGTTAAACAATCAGCCGCCGCCATTGAGGTAAGAGAAGGTGAAACGCTTAACCCGGTTCTTGTGTCGCAGTCTGTTAAGCCGCTATTCGGACGTGCGTTTTCCCGTGTTAATACCATCCCGATAAACACTCTTTCTGCCGAAACAGGCAACGCTATGATTTGGGGAGATGTTTTCTCAATGGATATGCGTACCACAAAGGATGGCAGAAAATACATAATTTCCATAATGATAACCGATTATACGGGTTCTATGACAGTTAAAATTTTTGAAAGCATAGACAAGTGCAAGCCGTTAGAATTGGTAAAGTCGGGCAATACTATTATAGTAAAGGGCGATGTTCAGTACGATAAG
Source organism: uncultured Clostridia bacterium (assembly GCA_947174455.1). Taxonomy (GTDB): domain Bacteria; phylum Bacillota; class Clostridia; order Oscillospirales; family Acutalibacteraceae; genus RUG592. The sequence continues at coordinate 2,072 of CAMWIZ010000019.1, forward strand.
TACGAGCATGAAATAGTTATGCGTGCAGACAGCATTGCATCGGGAGAGAAGGTCAAGGTTGTTGATAAAGCAGAAAAAAAGCGAGTTGAGCTTCACCTGCATACCAATATGTCGGACATGGACGGAATGACGCCTGCGGCTGAGCTTATTAAGCGTGCAAAGGATTGGGGCATGCCTGCAATAGCAATTACAGACCACGGTGTGGCACAGGCTTTTCCTGAGGCGATGAATACGTTAAACAGTATTCAGTCGGCAGGCGGTGACATCAAGGTTATTTACGGTACAGAGGCTTATTTTATTGACGATACGGTTTCAGAGTCGAGCAAGCCTTGGCAGGGCGAGGAGGATATTCTCTGCGAGAACTGTTCACAGCTTAGCAAAGAGGAGCTTAACAAGCTTAAATATTATCATCAAATCATCCTTGTAAAGAACCTTACAGGGCTTAAAAATCTGTACAAGCTTATATCATACTCACATTTAAGCTATTTTTACAAAAAGCCGAGAATACCAAAATCTGTGCTAATGCGTCACAGAGAGGGACTTATTCTCGGAAGTGCGTGTGAGATTGGCGAGCTGTACCATGCCATAGTTTTGGGTGAGAAATCTTATGAAGAACTAAAGGAAATTGCGTCATTTTATGATTACCTTGAGATTCAGCCGCTTGGCAATAATGAGTTTATGGTACGTAATGAAACTGTAAAATCACTTGAAGATATAAGAAACTTTAACCGCACAGTTGTAAAGCTTGGCGAGGATTTGAACATTCCTGTTGTTGCAACATGCGACGTGCATTTTTTGGATCCCTGTGATGCTGAGTACAGGAAAATAATAATGGCAGGAAAAGGCTTTAAGGATGCAGACATACAAGCACCGCTTTACCTGAGAACTACAAAAGAAATGCTAAAGGAATTTGAGTATCTCGGCGAAGAAAAGGCGTATGAAATCGTCGTTAAAAATACCAACAAAATTGCTGATATGGTTGAGCAGATTAAGCCGATACCTGACGGAAATTTCCCACCGTTTATTGACGGTGCGGAGGAGCAGCTTACTACTATTACATGGGAGAGGGCAAAGAAAAAGTACGGCGACCCGCTCCCCGAAATTGTAAAAGCAAGGCTTGACAGGGAGCTTGGTTCTATTACAAAGCACGGCTTTTCCGTTCTTTATATGACTGCTCAAAAGCTTGTTGCCGATTCCGAAGCTCACGGCTATTTGGTTGGTTCACGAGGTTCTGTAGGCTCGTCATTTGTTGCAACAATGTCGGGTATTTCGGAGGTTAATCCGCTGTGTCCGCACTATATTTGCCCAAATTGTAAGAACAGTGAGTTTATTACGGACGGAAGCTACGGTTCGGGCTTTGATTTGCCGCCGAAGGACTGTCCTGAATGCGGAACCCCTTATCAGCGTGACGGTCACGAGATACCGTTTGAAACCTTTCTTGGTTTTGACGGAGACAAAGTCCCCGATATAGACCTTAATTTTTCAGGTGAATACCAATCTCATTCACACAGATATACAGAAACACTTTTCGGTAAGGAAAATGTGTTCAAGGCGGGAACTATAGCCACAGTTGCAGATAAAACAGCACTGGGATATGTAAAAAAATATGCCGAGGAACGCGGCAAGGTTTTACATAGGGCAGAGGAACAGCGTCTTGCTATGGGTTGTACCGGTATTAAGCGTACAACGGGTCAGCACCCCGGAGGCATGGTTGTTGTGCCGAGGGGTATGAGTGTGTTTGACTTCTGTCCTATACAGCGTCCTGCAAACGACCAAAAATCAGACAATATTACAACGCACTTTGACTTCCATTCTATCCATGATACTATATGTAAGCTTGATGAGCTTGGACACGATGTTCCGACAATATACCACTATTTGGAGGAGTTTACCGGCATCAATGTAATGGATGTTTCTATGAGTGACCCTGATGTTATGTCGCTGTTTACATCGCCAAAGGCACTTGGAATAGAACCTGAGGATATAGACTGTGAAACAGGTACGTTTTCACTGCCTGAGTGCGGTACAAGCTTTGTTCGTCAAATGCTTGTTGAGTCACAGCCAAAGACCTTTTCCGACCTTTTGCAGATTTCGGGTTTGTCACACGGTACTGATGTATGGATAGGAAATGCCGCCGATTTGATAAAAGCAGGTACTTGTACCATATCTGAGGTTATAGGAACTCGTGACAGCATTATGACATATCTGCTTCACAGAGGACTTGAGCCGAAAATGGCATTTAAAATAATGGAGATCGTCCGTAAGGGTAAGGCGACCAAGCTCTTGACAGAGGAGCATATGAATGCTATGAAGGAACATGATGTTCCGCAGTGGTATATAGACTCTTGTATGAAAATTAAATATATGTTCCCAAAGGCACACGCCGCAGCATATATGATTTCTACGTTAAGGCTTGGTTGGTACAAGGTTCACAGGCCGCAGGCGTACTATGCAGCGTATTTCACAGTGCGTGGTGAGGGTTTTGACGCACAGGCGGCATTGCAGGGCAAGCCTGCTGTTGAGCAAAAAATACGAGATATAATAAACAAGGGCAATATGGCAACAGCTAAGGAGAAATCGGACCTTGCAACACTTCAAATAATAAACGAAATGCTGGCAAGGGGTATAAGGTGTCTGCCGATAAATATTTATAAATCGGAAGCGAAGAAATTTGTCATTGAAGATGACGGTTTAAGACTTCCTTTTTCCTCACTCCCAGGAGTAGGAGAGGCAGCGGCGGAGAGCCTGGCAGAAACGGGCCACAGAGGTGACTTTTTGTCAATTGAAGATATACAGGTTAAATCAAAGGTATCTAAAACAGTAATTGAGATGCTTAAAGAGGAGGGTGCATTCGGTGATTTGCCCGAAAGCAACCAAATGTCTTTATTTTAGTAAATATATCAAAATGGAATTATATTGTTAAATTTTTCTATCTTTTTTCTATTCTGCTTTACTTTTTTGATTTTTTGATATATCATAGTAGTACCATGTTTATAAAAAGGGGGGTTGTACTTGTCAAAAGGAACGTTTAAAGCAATTATGTTGCTTATAACTTTTGCAGGTGTACTCGTACTTGTACTTACCAGACTGGATATACTTATATCGGCATTCAGTAAGCTTTTGACCGTTCTTACACCGTTTATTATAGGATTTGCCGTATCATATATAGTCAACAAGCCTTATATGTTTTTCTACACCAAGGCATTTGCATCGATGGATTGTTCGGATATGGAAAATCCTACGAAGGCAGAAAAATTCTTGTCGAACGCAAGAAAGCCCCTCTCTCTTTTCGTATCCTTTGCTTTAGTTATTGCAATCATTACGCTGTTGCTTGGCATTATTATTCCTCAGGTTTCAAACAGTCTGCAAAGTGTATTTGAAAATTTTGGTGAGTATTATACGTCATTTCAGGCTTGGGTAATAGGCATAGCAGAAAGATTTGGTTTTAAATATGAATTTGTTTCAGATATATTTTCAGATTTAAATGAGTTTATAGCAGACTATACAGGCGGCGACGCTAACAATGCCTTTGATATAAACTCCATTTTGCAGGGCTTTGCTAATTTCTTTTTTCCACAGCTTTTAGATATTACAAAGAATGTTTACACGGTTCTTTATAATACACTGCTAAGCTTTGTAGTTTCTATTTACCTTTTGGGAAATAAGGAAACTCTCATGAATCAGTGTAAGAAGGTGGCATATGCAGTTATTCCGCAAAAACCCCTGGGAAAGGTTTTGAGAATAGTTGATTTGTGCAACAACAAAGTAGGTCAGTTCATTTACGGTAAGATAATCGACTCCGCAATAATCGGGTTGCTGTGTTTTATAGGATTAACAATAATCGGAATCGATTATGCACTTCTTCTCAGCGTTTTTGTCGGTGTTTTTAATATTATTCCGTTTTTCGGACCGATAATAGGTGCGGTTCCGGGTGTTGTTTTGTTGCTTATGGTGTCGCCTCTTGATGCACTGTGGTTTGTTATATTTATTATTGTGCTTCAGCAGGTTGATGGAAATATAATAGGACCTAAGATTCTTGGTAACACAGTTGGAATTTCAGGTTTTTGGATTATGTTTAGCGTTTTGGTCGGCGGTGGTCTGTTTGGATTTATCGGTATGCTTCTCGGTGTACCTGTTTTTGCCGTTGCATACTGCCTTATCGGCGAAAAGATAAACGACAGAATAGTCAGGCTCGGATATTTGCCGGAAGATAGAGTGAGGATAGACCCATTGCCTAATATAGCGTATGAGGATGGTCACATTCTTTGGGCTGACGAGGACGACGATGAAGAAAATGTTGACGAAAAATTAGAGTAATTTTAAATAAAATATAATGAATGACTTAATCAAAGTGGTTATCTTCGAGTAATTTTCGGGGATATCCACTTGTTATTGTTGATAGGCTGTTATGTAGTTAAGAGGGGTTTTATGACGGAGCAATTAACTGAGAGGATTTCCTCATCCATGAATGGGTTATCCAAAGGGCAGAAGCTCATTGCCGATTTTATTTTACTCCATTATGATAAAGCGGCATATATGACTGCTGCAAGGCTGGGTGAAACGGTCGGTGTAAGTGAGTCTACGGTTGTGCGTTTTGCAACAGAATTGGGTTATGACGGTTATCCTGAACTTCAAAACGCAATGCAGGAGATGATAAGGGATAAACTTACATCGGTGCAAAGAATAGATGTAGCGGCGAATCGAATAAATTCTGATGATGTTCTTGCAAGCGTCCTGAATCACGACATTAAGCTTATAAAAAAGACGTTGGACGGTGCTGACAGAGAGTTATTTAACTTAGCTGTAAAGTCTATAGTTAATGCACGAACCATCTATATTTTTGCTGTGAAGAGTTCGTTTGCCTTAGCAAGGTTTCTCGGCTATTATTTTGAGCTTATCTTCGGGAATGTAAAAATAATAGAAACAACTAGTAAAACAGAGATGTATGAACAGCTTTTCAGAATTGATAAACAAGATGTTATGATAGGTATAAGCTTTCCAAGATATTCCGCATCGACAATGGACGCAATGTGTTTTGCCTCCGAAAAGGGGGCGACTGTTATAGCGATTACGGACAGTATGACATCGCCCGTTACAAAAATTTCAGATTGCGTTTTGCTTGCAAGAAGTGACATGGCCTCAGTTGTGGATTCAATCGTTGCACCAATGAGTTTAATTAACGCTCTGATTGTTGCAACAGTTGAGGAAAAGCGAGATGAGGTTACACAGACTTTTAAGGAACTTGAGGGAATTTGGGAAAAGTACGACCTGTATATAAAAAACGGGGAGAGAACAACAGGTGAGAAACAATAGTGTGGTAATAGTCGGGGCAGGAGCAGCAGGCTGCATGGCAGCGGTTACTGCTGCAAAAAGAGGGTTAAATGTTACGTTAATTGACCGGAATTCAAAGATAGGCAGAAAGATGCTTATAACAGGCAAGGGACGCTGTAACGTGACAAATAACTGTAACACAGAAACCCTTATTGCTTCTGTACCGACAAACAACAGATTTCTGTACAGTGCATTCTCTGCATTTTCCTCACAGGATACAATGAGCTTTTTTGAAGAAAACGGTGTACCCCTTAAAACAGAACGTGGCAACAGGGTTTTTCCGCAATCTGATAAATCCATGGATATTATAGATGCCTTTTTTATGCTTATAAGGCGGTACGGTGTAAAGCTTGTTAATGATGATGTGAAGTCGCTTATTATAAATGACGGTGTAGTTGTTGGGGTTAAGTCAATGCGAAAGGAATATTTTGCCGATAAGGTTCTGATTGCCTGCGGCGGATGTTCGTATCCTCAAACAGGTTCAACCGGCTACGGATATGAACTTGCCAAATCGGCAGGACATACTATAATCGAGCCAAAGCCGTCGCTTGTTCCTATTGAAACTGTTGAGGAATGGCCGTCACAGCTTCAGGGACTTTCATTGAAAAATGTGTTGCTGACTGTTAAAAATGACAGAGGTAAAACTGTTTACAGTGAGCTTGGAGAGATGCTTTTTACTCACTTTGGCATTTCAGGACCGATTGTACTCAGTGCGTCGGCAAATATGAACTCAAAGAAATCTAACGGTTATGGGATTATAATTGACTTAAAGCCTGCCTTGAGTGAAGAACAGCTTGACAAGCGTCTGCAAAGGGATTTTGACAAGTTCAGCAATAAGGATATTATCAATTCGCTTGATGAACTGCTTCCCAAAAGACTTATTCCTGTGGTAATATCTGTTTCAGAAATTGATGAACACGAGAAATGCAGGGATTTAACACGTATTGAACGTCATAAGCTTCTTAAAGTACTCAAAGGTCTGACTCTTACTTTTAAGTCCTTCAGACCGATAGCGGAGGCAATCGTTACATCGGGCGGTATTTCTGTCAGGGAAATTAACCCGAAAACAATGGAGTCTAAGCTTGTTAAAAACCTATATTTTGCGGGTGAGATTATTGATGTTGATGCATATACAGGTGGTTTTAACCTGCAAATTGCGTTCTCGACAGGGTATTTGGCGGCAGTATCGTTTTAACAAATAAGTAGAGCTTTCTATTACAGGAGATGATATATTATGTTTTCAGTTGCTATTGACGGTCCTGCTGGTGCAGGAAAAAGTACTTTGGCAAAGGCGGCAGCGGCAAAGCTTGGATTTATCTATATTGATACGGGGGCTTTGTACAGAACGGTGACTTATGCAGTGAAAGCAGGCGGAGTTGATATAGAGGACGAATCTGCCTTTAAAAGGCTGCTTGCTTCAATAAAAATAGAGCTTGAATTTATAGACGGTGTACAGCACGTTTTCTTAAATGGGAAGGACGTGTCTGAACTTATAAGAACACCTGAGATTTCCGCATCTGTTTCCATAGTTTCAGCAGTGCCTATGTGCCGTGAATTTTTTCTCGATTTTCAAAGAAGCTTAGCCGATAAGTACAACGCAATAATGGACGGCAGAGATATAGGAACAGTCGTACTCCCAAATGCCCAAGTTAAAATTTTTCTGACAGCATCTCCGGAGGTAAGGGCCGACCGACGTTACAAGGAGCTTCTGGAGAAGGGTCACGAGGTTACGTATGAAGAGGTACTCGATAGCGTGATTAAGCGTGACGATAGGGATTCCAACCGTGAAACAGCACCGCTAAAGCCTGCTGACGATGCGGTTTTGCTCGATACATCAAACCTAAATTTCGAGGAGTCATTGGAAGAAATTATAAAGCTTATAAGGGGATAATATATGAAAAAAGAATCGGCTCTTTTTAGAGTAGCACGGGCTGCCTGTAAGATTTTTGCAAAAATTTTCTATCCGTATGAAGTGGAAAACGGATTCAGTTTACCCGAAAATGAAAGGGTAGTAATTTGCTGTAATCATATTTCAAACCTTGATCCTGTTTTTCTTAATCTTACTCAGCATAGGTTGATTCACTTCATGGCAAAGAGCGAACTGTTTAAGTTCAAGCCGTTTGGTGCACTTATAAAAAAGTTCGGTGCATTCCCGGTTGTAAGGGGAAATGACGGTGGAAAGGCAATCGGTACGGCTGAAGAATTGTTGAACGAGGGCCATGTTGTGGGAATTTTTCTTGAGGGCAGACGCTCACGCAGCGGCGAATTGCAAAAACCTCATTCGGGTGCAGTCATTATTGCACACGAAACAAACACAAAGATTGTTCCTGCCTGCATTACGGGCAAAAACAAATTTGTGAATATTTTTAAAAAAACAAAAATTACTTACGGAAAGCCTGTATCATGCGAGGAACTGGGAATTACAGAGGGTACAAATAATGAATTTCGACAGGCTTCACGCAAAATTATGGAACTAATCAGCGAGATGAGAGAGGAGCATCTCTCAAGCTTCAGCAAGCAACAGTGAAAAAATTTTATTAACGATACTTAAAAAGGTGATTATATGAAAATAACCGTTGCCAAAAGTGCAGGTTTCTGCTT
>CAMWIZ010000020.1 GCA_947174455.1 uncultured Clostridia bacterium
CGCAAGCAAGATGAGTGCCAAGCCCTCAGGCGGTATTTATTCAGGGGTTCCTTAACTTAAAACTTACTCAGCAACGTGCCACTTTACCCCCTGTGGTGTATCCTCAAGCACTATGTTCATTTCCTTTAGTGTATCACGGATTTTGTCGGCCGTTGCCCAGTCCTTATTTTTTCTTGCTTCTGCACGGTCGGCGATTAGCTTCTCAACCTCCTCGTCAAGCGACTTATTTTCCTCCGTATAAACAAGTCCGAGAACGCCTGTAAGCTCTGTAAAAATATCCTCAGCAGCCTTAACAAGTGCCAGTGACGGATTATTTGCTGCCGAAACAGCCGTGTTAATCTCTCTTACAAGTTCAAAAATAACGGAGATAGCATCAGAGGTATTGAGGTCATCGTCCATAACCGCAATAAATCTTTCACGGTATGAGTCGAACCTTTCAACAACAGCTTTTTCATTCTCTTTAATATCTCCCTGTACAGAACCGAGCATAAAACGGATATTTGAACGGCAGTTATAAAGCCTTTCCAATGAAGCCTTACATTGCTCTATTATGTCAACGCTGTAGTTTATGGGACTTCTGTAATGAGAGGACAGCATTAAGTATCTTATCGGCTCATAACCATACTTTGCTGCAACATCACGGGTAGTAAAAAAGTTACCCAGCGATTTTGACATCTTTTTATTGTCAACATTTATATAGCCGTTGTGCATCCAATAATGTGCAAACGGAACACCGTTGCAGCACTCGCTTTGTGCTATTTCATTTTCATGGTGAGGGAATATCAAATCCTGACCACCGCAGTGTAAATCTATTGTTTCCCCAAGAAAACGTCTTGCCATTGCAGAACATTCAATATGCCAGCCGGGTCTGCCCTTGCTCCACGGTGATTCCCAGTAAGGCTCGCCCTCTTTAGCAGCTTTCCAAACGGCAAAGTCCATAGGATTTTCCTTCATTTCACCCAAGGCAATTCTTGCACCCGCCTCAAGATCCTCAAGGGGCTGATGACTAAGCTTGCCGTACTCCGAAAACTTATTTGTTCTAAAGTAAACATCTCCGTTTTCAGCCCTATAGGCATAGCCTTTCTCCACAAGGGCGGAAATAATGCTGATTATTTCGTCCATGTTTTCAGTTGCTCTGGGGTGAACAGTTGCCTCCCTAACATTCAAACCCTCTGCATCAATCTTGTATTCCTTTATATATTTCTCGGAAACAGTCAAATAATCCGTTCCCTCCTCATTTGCACGCTTAATAATCTTGTCGTCGATATCGGTAAAATTCTGCACATAGGTTACTTTCATACCTCTATACTCAAGATATCTTCTCAAGACATCAAACACACAAATGGGACGTGAGTTTCCTATATGAATATAGTTATAAACGGTAGGACCGCAGGCATAAATCTTTATTTCGCCCGGCGTTATTGTTTTCAACTCTTCCTTTTGACGTGTAAGAGTATTGTAGATTTTCATACTTTTTTCTCCTTCTCGCATTGTACTATAAATATGATTATATCACGATAAACCACCATATGTACATAACCTGGAAAAATTTTTTCTTTTTGTAATTCTATTTCTTTATACTTTTATGTTTTTCTAATTTTTAAAGCCATGCAAACAAGAAAAGAAAAACCCCATTGCCAAATAACAGCAACGGGGATTGTTTTATCATCTGTTCACAGACAACAAATATTATTTCTTAAAAAATTAAGCCTTGCCAACAGAACCGAACAGCTCCATCTTCTCCTTAACAGTAGCCTTGATTGCCTCTGCACCCGGTGCAAGAAGCTTTCTTGGATCAAAGCCCTTGCCCTGAAGATCCTTGCCTGCTTCAATGTACTCTCTTGTAGCAGCCTGGAATGCAAGCTGGCACTCTGTGTTTACGTTAATCTTTGAAACGCCAAGACTGATAGCCTTCTTAATCATGTCAGCAGGGATACCTGTACCGCCGTGAAGTACGAGCGGCATATCGCCTGTAAGCTGCTGAATAGCGTCAAGTGTTTCAAAAGAAAGACCCTGCCAGTTCTCAGGATACTTACCGTGAATGTTACCGATACCTGCTGCAAGCATTGTAACACCCAAGTCAGCAATTTGCTTGCACTCTGCAGGATCTGCACACTCGCCTGCACCGATAACGCCGTCTTCCTCGCCGCCGATAGAGCCAACCTCTGCCTCGATTGAAAGACCACGCTCGTTACAAGTTGCAACAAGCTCCTTGGTCTTAGCGATGTTCTCCTCGATTGGGTAGTGGGAACCGTCAAACATTACTGAGCTGAAGCCTGCCTCGATACAAGCCTTTGCACCCTCATAGCTGCCGTGGTCAAGGTGAAGTGCTACAGGAACAGTGATATTAAGCTCCTCAAGCATACCGTTAACCATACCTACGATTGTTTTATAGCCGCACATATACTTGCCGGCACCCTCGGATACACCGAGAATAACAGGGGAATTTAACTCCTGAGCTGTTAAAAGAATGGACTTTGTCCACTCAAGATTGTTAATATTGAACTGACCTACTGCATAGTGGCCGGCCTTTGCCTTTGTGAGCATTTCTTTAGCATTTACCAATGGCATTTTTTTCACACTCCTGAAATTTTAATCGGGAAAAAATCCCCAACGAAATCATTATACTACATATTCCCATAAATATAAAGCCTTTTTTACAGGACACAAAAAATTTTTTTAACCTTCCCGTTATACACAAAAAAATTTGAACCATTTGACACTCCAATGTATCTAATTAGCAGAAAACCAAAACAACAAGGAGGTTTTTACATGAAGAAACAAAATTTAGACAACGTTTACGGAAATGTTCCGCACAGCTTTCACTGTGCCGTTGTCAAGTCTCTTAACAAATTGGAGGAGGTTGAACCTATGAAATCAAAAAGTAAAATCTACAGAGCAGCAATAGCTTGTGCCATAATAGCCACAATAGGTGCGGTGGGTATTGTTACGGCAAAGGCTGTGTATCCTATGATTGTAAACAGAAACGGTGATTACGGTCTTGACGTTACACTGCAACAGACTGCTTCCAACGCACCGGAATATGTAAAGTTAAACTTAGGCTATTTGCCTGACAACGTTATTTCAGAGGACGGACTAAAGTACAGCGTCAATAACAATCACAAGGAAAAATGCCTGACATTTTTGGTTGTAAGAACTAACGATACAGACTCATTCTTTGACACAAATATAGAAAACTATGAAGAGCTTACTGTAAATGACCACCATGCTGTACTTGCCAATGTTGCAAACAATAACGACTTTGACAGACGCTTTTATATTTATTTTGAGGAATACAGTGCATTTATCAAAGCATACGTAGGAAGTGATGTAACGGACGAGGAAGTAAGTAAGATTATGAATGGAATATCCGTAACCGAGGGTACAGCAGACGACCACAGCGGCGGTGCACTCAGCGAAGTTAAAAATCAAGATAAAAACAGTTTATGGGATATGCTGTCAAACATAACTGACAAAGCTACGCCGACTGTAAATATAACATTCTCGAAAATCGAGCTTGGTCAGACCTTGCACAACAGCATCGTAAATGACGAAACCTGCACGGCAACAATTGATAAAATTGAGGTTCTCGACAATGTAAACAATCTTGATGAGAAAAAATTCCAATTTTATATGGATGACGCACTTGCTGAAGATATATCCGATTACGCTGATGAAAACGGTAATCTCGTTGCTTATGAAAGAAACAGTTACAAGTACGGTGATGGAGTTAACACACCCATAAGCGAAATTACATTGACAGAAACAGTTAACAGACGTATGGTATATGTAACCATTACTGTAAGCAATAACACCGACAGCGTGTCAACCTACTGGTATCAAGATTTAGATATGCACTGTCTTAATGACAATAACGGAAATATATCTCCTGTGGAATATTCCGAGGATTGTATACCCGATATTCCTTGGAGGGGAGAAATCAGCTATATTGATAAAAACGATGTAGATACCGCCGGATATAAGGCAGGGTACAACTCAATTACCCTACAGCCTAACACATCAGAAACAGTACACATAGGCTTTTGGGCAGATGAAGATATGCTTGATGATTATTACGTTACAAACTGTTTGGAATATAGTGCGGGAGACTTATATCAAACAGAAAGTTATGAATGTATTAAGGTTCAGTAAGGGTGAATTTAATGGATAAGCAAACCTTTAGTGCAGCGGTATTAGACTGTGAACAAACTTTGTATAGGGTTTCCATGTCTATCCTAAAGAATGAAAAGGACTGCGAGGACGCCGTACAGGATGCTATCCTGGCGGCATTCCAAAAGCGTGACACATTAAAGCACGAGGAATATTTCAAAACTTGGCTTGTAAGAATTTTAATAAACGTATGCAATAGGCAGTTAAAGAAAAAAGGGAAAGCAATACCCACAGACGAACTCACTTTGGAAAGTACAGATAACTGCGAAAAACGCACAGAGCTGCACATGGCACTGGATAATTTAAACCCAAAGCTACGCACAGTTATAGTTATGTACTACATAGAGGGCTTTTCTGTTAAAGAAATTAAAAGTATTCTTCGTATACCCGAAGGTACTGTTAAAAGCCGCTTATCAAAAGGACGCTCCGAGCTTAAACTACAGCTTGAATAACTTATGCTTAAACACAATTTAAAGCATAGTTGTGCGAAGCTATTAAAAGTTTTGTTCAAGCTTTTTCAAAGGCAAAGCCTTTGGTTGCTGACCGCAGTCAAAGAAACACCTTGCTTGAGAGCAGCGGAGAGAGGTACAAACAAACTATCTCACATAAAAAGTAGAAATGTGGAGAACCTGCTGCAAGTGGTTCTCCACATCTGTAACTAATGGCAATGAATAATACAATAAAAAACGGAGAACCGTATCAATCGGCTCTCCATTTTTTATTGTATCATGGCTAAGTAAATCTACCGTTAAGAGTTTTTCAGAAGAAACAACAACTTTATGCTCCGAGCTGTTTTAGCTCAGCTATCGCCTGTGCCGCATCAGGGGCTTTAAATACTCCCGTACCGGAAACTGAGATATCCACACCTGCTGCTGAACACTGTGCAATAGTTTCCGCATTTATGCCTCCGTCAGCCTCAACAAGAATATCCCTGCCTACACTTCTTGCAAAGTCCTTTATTTCCTTTACCTTTGGCAGCATATCCGCCATGAAGGACTGACCGCCAAATCCCGGCTCCACTGTCATCACAAGAACCATATACAGGTCGTTTATATACGGGAACACGGTACTTGCAGGTGTATTTGGCTTTATTACCAGTCCCGGCTTTACACTGTGACTTTTAATCAGCCTAATTGTTTCTGCAATATCACTGTCGGATTCTACGTGAAATGTTATTATATCCGCACCCGCCTTAGCAAAATCCTCAATATATTTGTGCGGTTCGCTTATCATCAAATGCACGTCAAAAGGAAGCTTTGTGTACGGTCTCGCCCATTTTATAACGGGAGCACCAAATGTAATATTGGGAACAAAATGCCCGTCCATAACATCAAGGTGAATCATATCCGCCTTAGCCTTATCCATACGGATAAGCTCCTCACCCATCTTTGAAAAATCACACGATAAAAACGATGGTGCAATCTGCATTTCAATCTCTCCTCTTATCCTCTTAATAAATAAAAAAACTTTTCTGACAGTTGAACTATATAGGCTTTGTGAAGAACCACTTGCAGCAGGTTCTCCACACCTTTATTTTTAGGTGTTAAAAAGTTTATTTTTGCCCCTCTACGCTTCTTTCTCGAAAGGGGTTCCGCTGACTGCGGTCAGCGGCCAAGTCTCTGCCTTAAAACCGCAAGCTTTTGAAAAAGCTTGCCCAAAACTTCACGTCTTCGCTCTGCCGCAATAACGGCTTGACACCTTGTATTTAGTGCCAAGCCGTTATTTATGATTTCTGTAAAATCGGTGCTATAATAACCGCTACACACCATATAAGTGACAGCAGGAACATTTCTCCTGCACCGATTTGCTGAACCCCTGCGAAAAGCACAAGCAAGGTTACCAGCAACAGGCTTATAAGAACCTCAATAACCTGTATAGCCAATGACAACGATATATTTCTCTTTGCTCTTATACAGCCGCTGACAGCACGTCCGAGCGGTGTAACTCCGCCTTTAGTGGCAATGTAAGCAGGCGAGGTCTTTTCCTTACCTATCATCTCATCTCTAATGACATTACCCATGCTTGTTGTCAAGACCTTGACGCTCTTATAGTAAATTCCAAAATCCTTTGAAATTCTTTCAGGTGTTATATTGACATCAACAGTGCGTACAAGAATACACATTCCGCTTTCTTCCATACGTCTTAAAGCGTCCATAACTCTCCTGTTTGCACTGTAACCGATGATAAACATTGCTACAAGCTCACCCGAGTTTGCTAAGTAGAGAATTTCGTTGCCGTCGGTACGGTACTTTCTCTCGTATGTCTCTGATGGCGGCTCAATGCCATGCTCCTCAAGCAGTCTTCTGTTGCCGACAAGAACTCTTTCCTTGTTAACCCAGCCGATCAGACCCTTGCCGTCCTCGTAAATCACGCTGTCAACGTTCGGAAGAACATCCTCCTTGTTTCCCTGAATAATACCGTCAAACATACCCGCCATAGCACCGCCTGCGTTAACCATTACGGCGGCAGCCGCAAGCAGGGCATCATCTATTCTTCTTCCGCTGAAAGTCTTAATGCCGTTCATGTGAACGGAGCCTTCCGGATACAGTTCCTTGGCATCTATCATTATAGCACCGGACTCGGCAAAATGTTCAACTGCCGGATAACCGACAACCATGGCCTGGTTTCTGAGGGAAGTTTTTGACAGCTTGTACAGCGGCATACTTCCAAGCAGTCTGCCGCACATAGGCACAGCCATGCAAAGCAGTATGCTAAGCACTGACAGAGTTCCCGCAAAACTTTTAAAAATCACTGCGTGTACTATGCTTATAACCAAAGAAAATATTGAAACAGGAATTGCTATCTTGCTCGACAAATCCTCACCCGGATTAGATGCATAGGAAAGTGTCAAAAAGTTTCTGAGGAAAGATGTTCTCTTTTGGAACACGATTTCCGACTTCTCAACATTTGTTCCGCTAAGCAGCTTTGCAGACATTCGTTTATCATGGTAGAATCTCGCAGAATATTTTCCGAACGGTGCAGACGCAAACTTAAAGTTTTCCTTCACACGTTTGGCTGTAACATATCTGCCATAGGTATTAACCGTAAGGGCAAGCAGTGCAATAATAGTGTAAACATTCAAGCTTTCACTAAAGAAAAATGTCGGATATATAAGAACCGCAACCGCTTGAACCGCCGTAACAGCACAGGCAAGGGCAATACTTGTATCAACCGAAGCCTTAAAATGCCTGAGCGGCTTAAAGCCATTTATGAGCGTATCCTTGCAGACATACATAGCCGCTGCAAAGAACGCCAAATTAAATGCTGCAAAAATTCTTTCCGAACCGCTTTCGCCTGCCGCTGCTTCCGCCGCTGTTGCTGCAAACGAGCCACTGAAGCAAAACAGTATAACGCACATTAAGGTAATAATGGCAGTCAAAGTAAACGTGCGTTTTGACCTGTTAAAATCATTTTTAATATAATTTTTAACCTTTTCTTTGTCGGCATCACTTCTGTACTCTACACCGTGTGTCAGACTTCCTGCCGCATTACTGTGCCTACCACGGGATTTTCCACTGTTCCGTGTTTTTTTGTCAGACGTTAGAGCATCATATGTGGATCTTGCAGAAGCTGTTTGACCTAACTCTCCACCAATCTTGCCACTGTCGCTTATCGCCTTGGATACATCGTTAATTCTTCTCTGGTTTCTGGCAACATTTTCAAGGTGCCTGTACCCAATATAAAACTCATACTCACTGCGAACAGAATCAGCAAACTTACCTGCCTTAACCTTGATTTCTTCAGCTATTCCGGGTACTTGATAGTTGGTTATCTCAATATCGGTAATATACTTTATCTCGACAAATCTCTCATTATAATCACGCTCTGCCTTGTCAATATCAGCCTGAGTTGTCTTTTGGTTGGCAATCCAAGCCTCCACTTCCTTGACCTTGTTCAGAACCATTTGATTAGCGGCCTTCTGCTGTTTTTCCTCATCGGTTAAATTCTCTGCCGACTCGTTATTAACATCGGTTATATCGTCGTTAATGCCCTGCACAGGCTCGTCACCCGGCAACTGCTCTGCAAGTATAGATGGTTCCTCCAGCAAAATTTCATAATCATCATTTTGTACCGATTCGGAATCATCCCCATTTTTATCGTTAGTGATTACATTAAGACTTTCCCTAACTTTCCTTATGTCTATTTCTGTAGTTGCGGAATTATTGTTTTTAACAAGCTTTATCTGGGCCGTGTCATACTTCTGCTGAACATCACCATCTGCAGGACCGAGCAGTCCCTCCAACATTTGTCGGTGCTCCTCATCGGTAGCAGTACTGACATTGTTAAGATGTCCCTCATACAGAACTGCCGTTGTCACGTTATCATCTGCCGATGAATCAATAACCCCTGTTTCAAGAACTGTATCGTTTTCCTCTGCATTCTCTGCCGTATTACTCTCAGAAGCACTCGGTATTTTTTCGTTCCATAGTTCAGAAAGCTTATTCCTTGCATTCCCAAAAAAAAGCTTAAATTTGTTCGACACACCGCCTGCTGCACCTGATGCGAGAGTCTTAACCTTGGCAAATCCCGAATTTTCCGTTTCCGCATCTTCAGAGGTTTTCGTTATTTCCTCTGTTTCCTTATTTTCGGAATTCTGGTTCTCCTCAAATTTCTCTGTTATTTTCTCGGTTTCGGAAGTTTCGGAAACTTCGGTACTTTTTTCTTTCTCGGAGTTCTCCGTCATTTCTTCTGTTTCCATATTGTTGGAACCGTCGGAGGATTCTGTATTTCCTGTAACTTCTTCGTCTTCCGCAATTTCGGAAGCTTGCACTTCCTCAGATATTTCCGCTATTTCTTTATTGTCGGAAACTTGATTCTCTTCGATTTTATCCGTTATTTCTTCAACTTCCGCATCTTCGGAAATTGTTTTTTCTTCTTTACCCTTTGTTGTTTCTTCTAATTCTGCATTTTTGGAAACCTCAGAA
>CAMWIZ010000021.1 GCA_947174455.1 uncultured Clostridia bacterium
CGATTAAGCTATCCAATAAGAAAATCAGAGCAAATACTGCACAATAGCATAAATAGTATAAAAAAACCACCCCTTTCATAAATATTAGCGGAGGTGGTTTTTTTGTTTGGAAAACGTGTTATTAAATCTAAGAAAAATTTGTACATATTAGATTACCCCACATCACACACTCTGAGTATGCTTGATATTATGGGAGTTTTCGCTGTATTTTTAGCAGCATCTGCACTTCACTTCGTGTATAAGCTTAGCGGAGAAGAAACATGGGCCATAATTTTCGGTGCAGTTAACGAAAGTACATGGGAACATATAAAAATTTTTACACTGCCATACGTCTTGTGGAGTTTCATCGAATTGGCCTACGTACGTATGCCGTTTAAACGATTTGTTGTGAGTAAGGTTATGTCACTTTACTTTCTTATGCTGTCAATCCCGCTATTCTTTTACGGATACACATCTGTACTGGGACACAGCATACTGTGGTTGGATATTCTCAGCGGCTTTGTATTCACTGCTTTAAGCTTTGTGATTTCATATAAGCTTATGAGCAGCTCCGTGGGAATTGAACGACTTTTTTATCTATCGCTTGCCATGCTGATAATATACTATTTTATGTTTGCCTACTTCACCGCTGTTCCGCCAAAAATGTTTCTATTTAAAGACCCCGTTACAGGCGGTTACGGAATACCGCCAAGAGAGTAATTATTTAACCACACCGTGTTACAGCTCGTAAGTTAAAAAATGTACTTAACATAAAATGAACGTCCGAGGGTTTCTCGGACGTTCATCAAAAACTGCCATTGTGTTAGAAAACACCAAACGACAAGGCTTTTACTAAGTCATTTAACATTAGTTGGACTCTGCAACAACACTGTACATACCGAACATCGGCGTTACGATGGATACCGCAACTATGCCAACGATACCGGCAACAATGACTGTCATAACAGGTGTCATAGCATCTGTTAATCTCTTTGTTGATTCGTCAGCCTGCTCCTGATACAAGTCTGCCATCTTGTGCATAGCGTCAGAAAACATACCGGACTCCTCACCAACACGAACCATTGATACCAATATCGAGTCAAACACAGGGTAGTGTGACATTGATACGTTAATAGGTGTACCAATCTTAACGTCCTCAATAATCTGGTTCAAACAGTCTTTAAGGAATATGTTAGATACAACATCTCTTGCAAGCTCCAACGCTCTCAAAATACTAACACCGGCATCCGTAAGGGTTGCCATAATGTTACAGAAACGTGCAATATAGTTGTTACGCATAACATCTCCGATTATTGGAAATTTTAACAAAAATTCCGCCAACCACATGGCAAATGCCTCATTATGATGAAGCAGGTATCTAAATCCAACAACCACTGCAACTACTATTATAAGTGCAATCCACCAGTACGCAACCATCCAGTCGGAGAATGCCATTACCATTTTTGAAATCAACGGAAGATCAGAACCGAATGCTAAAAATACGCTTGCGAATGAAGGTAATACAAACATAGACATTACGATAATCATCGCAACTGTCAATACAATAAGGAATATAGGATACATCATTGCACTTTTAATCTTACTCGCAAGTGTAATTTCTCTGTGCAGAATCTCGGACGCATTCTCAAAAGCCATATCAAGACGTCCGTTTGCCTCACCGGCTGCAACCAAGCTGTTTACAATCTCCGGGAAGGTCTTAAATGATGCAAAGGACTGTGACAGCGGAACACCGTTATACAACTCACTACTGATAATCGTCAGTATTCGCTTCATCTGCTTATCACCCTCAGTGTCAAGCAAAACCTCCATTGCCATAGCAAGCGAAATACCGGATCTCATCATGATACCCATCTGGTTCATGGTTGTAAGAACCTTTTTCTTGGGCAACACAACATCGTGTATGTCCTTAGCACCGATATCTCTTTGATACCATGGAAGGTTTTCCTGTCCTGCTGCTGAGGAAGGATCAACAGCCTCGCTTATCTCAATGGCCGTCATACCTCTTTCGGCAAGCTTACGCTTAACCTCGTCACGGCTGTCGGCAACCATTTCACTTCTGTACTTTTTACTTTTACTGTCAACGGCAAGATATGAGTATTTCAAAGTTTGTCACCTCATCTTCTCATGTTATTAACACCGGGATTATACGGTCTTGCGGCACCGGGAACACCCTGCATACCCGGCTGAACAACACCACGCTGCTGGTCAGCCTCACTTACGTCAAAGCTGTACTCTCGTGCGGTCTGCTCGTTGATATAACCACGGTCAAGCAGCATCTGAATACTCTTGTTACGGGTAATCATACCTGTACCCTTACTTGTTTCAATAACCTGCTCAATCATTGCTATTTTATTCTCACGAATAAGGTTGGAAATAGCACTGTTTACAAACATAATCTCAAATGCACCTATACGTCCGGGAATATCACTTCTGGGGAGAAGTCTCTGTGATACAACACACTTCAGTGATGTGGAAATCTGACCGAGTGCCTGACGCTGCTGACTCGCAGGGAACATATCTACCAAGCGGTCTACTGTTTTAGCAGCACCCTCTGTATGAAGTGTGGAGAAAACAAGGTGACCTGTCTCTGCTGCGGACAATGCGATTGACACTGACTCAAAGTCACGAATCTCACCAATCTGTATAATATCCGGATCCTCACGGAGAACAGCACGAAGTGCTGCATGGTAAGAACGGCTGTCAGGACCAATCTCTCTTTGGTTAATAACACAGCCTATTGGTCGGTGCAAGTACTCAACAGGGTCCTCAATGGTAACTATGTTGAGGTTTCTTTCCTTGTTAATCTGGTTAATAATGCCTGCAAGTGTTGTCGATTTACCCGAACCTGTAGGACCTGTAACAAGCACCAAACCTTCTTTAAGCTCCAAAATCTTCGCAATAGATGCAGGAAGATTAAGCTTGTCAAGCTCAGGTGTTGTGGAGTTGATAACTCTCATTACCAATGACGCACCGTTTCTGTTTCTGAAAGCATTGATTCTGAAACGGCTGCACCCTTCAATGGAACACGCACCGTCGACATCACAGGTTTCCATGAATATGTCAAATCTCTCTTTATTGAGAACCTGACTAATCATGTATGTAACGTCCTCATCGGTAAGCGGGTCACCCTCCCAATACCTCATCGTACCGTGAAGTCTGTACGCAGGACAGTTACCGGAGGACATATGAATATCGGAAGCACCCGATTCAACGGCCTCTTTGACCATATCTAAAAATTCCATTTAATTTCCCTCATTTCGATTAGGTTAGATTTTTCACCCGAAATAATGTCGGGCAGTTACGTTCTTGTTTTCACCTTTGAAAGCAAACCGATTATTTTTCAGCTATAAATATTTCTTAGGCAACTAAACTGTTCCTAATAAATTATATCATGTTTCATCAAAAAACACAACATAATATATAAATTTATGTCAAAATTATACCGATTTTTCCGAAAATTTTACAGCATATCCTCGCTGGCAGCCTCAAGCATAGTTTCAAGGGAAATTACACCGCTGATAACGTTCATTCTGAGGTTCTCTCTCATCGGGATCATTCCCTCTTCTACGGCAATCTGGTTAATATCCTCTGTTGACTTGCCCAACTGAATAGCCCTTTTAATACCGTTAGACACCATAAGAATTTCATGCACAGCAAGACGACCCTTGTGACCGGAACGGTTGCACTTCTCACAGCCTCCCTGTGGGGCTCTGTACAATCTAAGTTCTACACTGTCGTCATCTATACCGAGAAGCTCAAGCTCTCTGGGTCCTGCTATATATGGCTGCTTGCAGTTTACACACAAACGACGTACCAGTCGCTGTGCGATAACTCCGATAACTGATGATGAAACCATGAACGGCTCAATACCCATATCAACAAGACGGATAATTGATGATGCTGCATTATATGTATGCAGTGTTGAAAGAACCAAGTGACCTGTAATAGACGCAGATGCGGCGATTTCGGCTGTTTCCTTATCTCGAATCTCACCGATCATGATGATATCAGGGTCCTGACGAAGAATTGAACGAAGGGCACCTGCGAAGGTAAGACCGGCTTTTTCGTTAATATCAACCTGATTGATTCCCGGAATAATCATCTCGACAGGGTTCTCAACAGTGACAATGTTTATATCCTCTCTCATAACACCCTTCAAGCCCGTGTAAAGCGTCGTAGATTTACCGGAACCTGTAGCACCTGTTACAAGTATAATACCTCTGTTCTGCTCAAGAAGATGATCAAATTTAGCAAGATTTTCGGGCAGGAAACCTATCGCACTCTTATCCATCTTCAAGCCGAGAGCGGTTGTAATACGGGCACAGACCTTTTCTCCGTGAACAACAGGGAGAATAGAAATACGCATATCAACCTCTGTAGTACCTACACGGTAGTTGATACGACCGTCCTGAGGTATACGTTTTTCTGCAATGTTCATTCCGCCGATAAACTTAATACGGGAGGTAACTGACGGAGCAAGCTGCGCACTTGTTTCCATATACTTCTGCAGCTTACCGTCAATACGGAAGCGAATAACCATTGTTTCCTCCATAGGCTCAATATGAATATCAGAAGTTTTCAGACGAACCGCTTCTTCTATCATATTATTAACAAAACGAATAATCGGCTGGTCATCGGCTGCATTCTTAGCTGCCTCTATCTCGTCCTCTTTACCTGCCTGACTTACCTGGCCTGCAATAAACTCACGTGCCTCATCATATGCTTTCTTTGAAGCATATAATGCCTGATGAGCCTTACGAATCTGCGACGGTGCGGCAATAACTGTCTGAAGCTGATACTTTGTGGTTGTTTGAATCCTGTTCAATCCCTTATAATCAAGCGGGTCGGAAACCGCAATAGTCAGTGTACGGTCGATAAGCTCAAGCGGAACTACCATGCACTGCTCTGCCATTTCAGCAGTAATTATGGTGGAAAGCTCGTCACGAAGCTCAACTTCATCTAAGTCTACATAAGGAATAGAAAATTGCTTTGAGAATGCAAGGCAAATTTTCTCCTCAGTACACATTTTCTCGTTAATCAAAATCTCACCAAGACGCATATTGCTTGACTTCTGCATACTGAGTGCCTGATCCAGTTGATCTGGAGTAATTGCACCCATATTGATGAGAATTTGACCGATTTTCAGGCTGCTCGCTCTCATTATTTTTGACTCCTTTTATTTTGATGTTAGACTCCCTGCAAAGGTTATTATCTGATTGTTGTTTGCAGGTATTGTTTAGATGTTAGAAAGTTCTATATTGCTGTCTGTTGTACTCTTACCGATTTATGCAGTAAAATGCAGACATATTCATCTACACTTTACTTATAATAATCACACCATAAATCGGCACATATTCCATAAAACCATCAATTCGGCGGTAAAATCCACAACGATCTTGCCGCCGTAACCGATATAGCTATAACACACCCATACCTGACCAAGATACATCAGGCACAGTATTATTTGTATTTAGGGCAACACGTCCATACTCAGTAAAATTCTGTACATTTCAAAAAGTCCCGCAAACTTCGGCTGAAGTATTATCGTGAGCAATGCCGCAATACAAATATACGGACCCATTGGCATATATATGCCCTTGCGAGCCTTGCCCGAAAAAATAATAATCAAAAAGTGCAGTGTCGCAATTAGAAACGACAGAACCATAAGAATTACCGTATGCTTAACACCAAAAAACAACCCCAATGCCGCAAGCAGCTTAACATCGCCAAAGCCGAACCCAGCTTTCTTTAGGAGCAATGTACTCAAAATATCCAGCAATATAAGTACTCCGCCTCCAATAATACCACCCAACAACGGCTGATACCACTTGGATATAAAAATCTGCTCACCAAAGAGGTCAACCACAGCAAAAATGATTGAAATAATCGCTGCAGCCACAGTGAACTGATCGGGGATTATGGTGTACTTCGCATCTGACGCCGACACTGCCAGCAAAATTACAGTTAAAAGAATAACAAAGGGAAGCTGTACGGTGACACCTGTCGTAAGTACCGTGAGGGAAAGTGCAGCCGCAGCTGACACCCCCATCACCGCACCATGCGGAAAAAGCTTAAACCTCTTTCCGCTAAGAAGCTCCTCCGTTGGCTTTTCATCATAGTCACAAAGCCAACCCGCCGGTATTACATTCAGAAGCTTACACTCAAGCGGCCCCAGTACCAGTCCGAGTACCGCAAGAGCAATCATCACGATTATATTTACACCTGACATAGTTCAACTTATTCTGCTGCCTCTGTATCAGTATCTGTTTCCAAAGATGCTGGGTCAATAGTAATCTTTGTATTGTAATAATACAAATAAACCTGCATTCTTACATTCAAGTCACCCTCCTTGATGGTGAATGCACCAAGGTCATCAGCCTCTTTAACGGTGGAAGCATCAAGTGTCTTAACATAGTAGCAGCCTACAGACTCCTGCTCTATATATGTGAGTAGCTCCAAAAGTTCTTCCTCTGAAACGTACATTGACATATTAAGTGTTACGTAATAGAGTGGGTTGCCTGTACTGCTGTAGCTCTCGCTTTCGTCCTGTGTTTCATCGCCTCTGGTAAAGGCTGTCATACGAACACCGATTTCATCGCACTTTTTCTGAATATCCTCAAGGTTAGAGTAAGCATCTACGAACATTTCCTTCTGGAATTCATCCCATTCCTTTTGAAGCTCGTCAATATTTTTCTCTATATTTACCTGGTCAAGAATTGCGTTGTCGTACTTTTCCATCTCTGCAACAGCCTCAGCATGCTTTTCGTCATACATAGGCTTATTCTCTTTGTAGGGCAGATATACAAGAGGAATAAATACTACAACCGCAACAATAGTAGCTATGGCTGCTATAGCCGCTGCCGGAACTTTTTTATTATTCTTTTGCATTGTTCATTACTCCTTTGCACTTTCGATCATTTCATCAAAGTTCGTACCCTGACTTATGTTTACATGTTTGCCGTCCTCGTCTACTTCCTCTGTTCCGTCAGGATAGCCTACGGCATTAAGGGTAACTGTGGCTGTCCAGTTGTTATCCTTAACATTGTTCTGGGAACTGAAAGGTACCCGAATAGCAAAGAAGTTATTTTCTTTAACGGCTGCATCAAGCTTGTTGTAAGCCTCAAGATCCTTAACGATAAAGTCAAGTGCAATAGAGTTATCATCACTCTTGACATTATAAGTATTTACAAAGTCAACCTCTCGTGTAATCTGCTCAAACACTTCGGTAAGCATCTCGTTTACGTCTGCATTAGGATTAGGCAAGGCAGCCTTATCCTGGTCAACGCTTGCCATTTTTATGGTTAAATCTTCCTGCGTTGCGAGCAGACCCTTGATCTCATCATACTTTGGATCATTCAGCTTTGCCTCATCGTTCTGTGCTCTTACCTGTAATGCGTATGACTTAATACCGATAAATGCCATTATACCCACTGCAACAATAACTACACCGATAACGAGCATATTAACAATGCCTGCATTTATTGCCGAAACGTCAATGCTCTTTGCTGCTCCGCCGCCGCTGAATACAGCAAGGTTATTCTCGTTCTGAGAACCGCTGTTTACAAGGTAAGAGTATGTATAGAAGCAGGCGGTCTTATAGCCTGCCTCATCAGCCTCCTTTGTAATAATCGGAACATTGGTAAGTGAGGTAAAGGCATCGGAAATAAGATTTATCTCGTCTGCGGTTACGTTAAGCATCCTCAAATGCTTTAGAATGCCGGGTATGTAAGCTACAAAGTCACTTGCATAAATCTGGTCAAGCTCAATACGGCAGCTAAGCAGTACCATACGAAGGTTCCTGACAACCTCGTTGGAGAAGTTCTCAAATATGTGACGCATCTCACGTCCTGCCTGAACGGAATTACACTTCTCTGAGATGCCGACACCGTACTTTCTGATAACCTCAAATGCTTCTTCCAGGGAGCAATTCTGGTCGTTTGCAAATACATTTGCAATATCTCCCATTGGCAATGGGAAAGAGTGAACATAAACAGGTACACCCTTCTGCATAACCAACAATCTGGCTGAACAATAATCAAGGCTGATAAGTGCAACGGACTTGTCGAAGCTATAGATACCTGTCTGTGCCATTTTTATCATGCTGACTGTCGGTGGAATAAGCTTATATATATTGAGTGACTGCTCCTTAAATGCCATCTTCAGTTCTTCAATGTAACCCTTTGGCATAATATATACATTCGCACCCACCTGCTGTGTATCGTCCTCGGCTTTTTGATAACCCGAACCGTACTCGCAGTTAATAAGAGAATATGCACTGATGTCATCGTTTACCAAAGCACGAGCCTCGTTCTCGGCAAAGATTTTTACAAACTTCTCTTTTGCAGGAGTATGCTGGTACTCCTGGCTGATAACCTGGTCACCCTCGGCACAGAGAATAACGTCTTTGATGTCAATTTGGCGATTTCTCATCGCCATTCTAATCTCAGTGGCAAGTTCCCTTGGGAAATTCCACGCCTGTCCCCTCAGACCCTCCGGGAGAATGTGGATAATAGGCTCCCTAAAGGTTACTTCATAATCAGGTTTTTTGCTGTTACGATCATTACCGCTGCTTACGAAGGGCTTGCCCGACTCAGCAGGTGTAATGCAAACATAGTACTTAGACACCTGAACAATAGCGTATTTCATTTTCTGAATGCACCACCCTAAATATTTTTTCAGACCAAACTCTATGATGGAAAGGAACAAACTGCCCCCACTTCACCATACTATGATACGGTTATAATTATACAATAATACACTCAATTTTTTCAATGCAAATAAATGTACAAATTATCGTTGGTTTTCTGTGCAATATTTCTTGTTTTTTAATTTATATACTAACAGCACAGTGTGATTATGCACTTTTTGGTACATATCGC
Organism: uncultured Clostridia bacterium; assembly: GCA_947174455.1. Lineage (GTDB taxonomy): Bacteria > Bacillota > Clostridia > Oscillospirales > Acutalibacteraceae > RUG592. The sequence goes on from CAMWIZ010000021.1 coordinate 8,880, forward strand.
CTAAAAATTATTAATAAAATATTTCTATAATTTGAATTTTTTACAGTCGTTGTAAAAATTTTTATCGCACACCGTGTTGGGTTTATACGAGAGCCATATGCAGGAACAGTCATTAGA
>CAMWIZ010000022.1 GCA_947174455.1 uncultured Clostridia bacterium
AATATCGGTACATCTTTATTATACCTCATTGTCTAACAAAAGGGGAGCATTTCATAATCAAGGCGGTATTCTTTTGCACAAAACACAGCAAAATTGTTAATACAAGCACTGTTTAGGCACAGATGTGTTCAAAACAGTGCTGTTTTTATACATATTTTTAGAAAGCGAGGTAAAACAAATGGTAAATGAAAAGAAAAAGCCTGAGAGCGAAATTCCCGAAGAAAAAATGACAGAGCCACCAAATGCAGAAAATGCGGAAAAGCCGTCAGGCAAGCCGCAGGCAGAGGGTAAGAAAATGCCTGATGAATCTCAAAAGCCTGCTGAGGGCGAAACAAAACCCGAAACCGCACTGCCCGAGCTCTCCGAGGAGGATAAACTCAAAGAGGAAAACTTCCGCTTGAAAGCTCAGCTTGAAGCAATGAAAATCGGTTTTAATCCCGACGTCATAGAGGATGCTGTTGTTTTAGCCGAAAATATTGTTAAGAAAGACGGTTCAGACATTGCGTCAGCCTTGCAGGCGGTTGCTAAGAAATACCCCGACTGGAAAGCCGACAGCAAAGGCGAGGACAGCAAGAAAAAGGGCGGTTTCAAAGTAGGTGCGGACGGCTCAAAGCAGACCACCGCAAACGATGATAAATTAAACGCAGCATTTGGAATAAAAAAGAAAGGATAATGAGATATGGCTAACACAATTAACTACGCTGAAATTTACAGCAACCAGCTTAGGGAGCTTTACGGACAGGAACTGACCTGTGACGCTCTCTACCATTCTAATACCGATATTCAGCTTACAGGCGGTAAAACTCTCAAAATACCGACTCTTTCCGTAAGCGGATACAAGGATCATACAAGGGCAAGTCTTGGTTTTCAGCAGGGCAACTACGCAAACGATTACGAAACAAAAATGCTTGACCACGACCGTTCCATCGAATTTGTAATTGACCCGATGGACTTTGACGAAACAGATACAGTGGTTTCTCTTGCAAATGTTCAGAACCGTTTTGAGAAAACACAGGCTATTCCCGAACTTGATGCTTATACATACTCTAAGCTTTATGCCGAGGCAAAGAGAGTAGGCTCTACTATCAAGACCGACACACTCACTACCGCCAATATTCTACAGGACTTTGACAGCAACCTTGAAGTGTTGGAGGATATGGGTGTGCCGCTTTACAGGCTTGTGCTTTTCTGTACCTCAAGGTATAAGACACTTCTCAAAAATGCTGAGGGTATACAGAGAAATCTTGATGTAAAGAACGGCGGAGGTATTGACAGACGTGTACACAGTCTTGATGATATTACCAACATTGTGACCGTTCCGTCTGCAAGATTTAAGACCCTGTATGACTTCACAGACGGCTGTACTTCCGATTCAAAAGCAAAGAATATAGACTACATACTTATCGACCCCGAGTGTCAGGTGTCAAGAGTTAAGTATTCTTACATTCATCTTTTCAGCCCCGGTTCGGACAGCCGCACATCTGACAACTACTTGTATCAGAACCGCAGATACAACGGTACCTTTGCCATTGACCATTTGTTCAAGAACGGCTGTATTATTCATGCGGAAGCAGAGAACACTGCATCAAGCGGTACAACAACAGAAGGAGGTACAACGTAATGAAAGCAATTAAGGACAACAAAGTATACACGATTGACGAAGCATCGAAAAGGGCATATCTTTCGCAGGGATATGACATTATTGACGAAAGCGGAGATATAATTGAACATTCACCGACTGCTACTGTTCCGTATTCGGAGTATGCAAAGGTTATTGCTGAAAATGAGGTTTTGCAGTCACAGCTTGCGGCAGGCTCAGGCCGTAAAAAGTGAGGTGATGTTATGTACAAGCCTTATCTGAGCGTTGAGGAATATTTTGATAATGGCGGTTTGATTGAGGAAAATGCGGAAAAGTATTTAACCTCGGCAAGCCGTCATATTGACAGCCTGACTTTTAATCGCATTGCTGCTAAAGGTTTTGAAAATCTTACGGAATATCAGCAGGAAATTGTAAAAACGGTATGTTTTGATATGGCAAATTTCGAGAGCGAAAACGAAGATTTAATAAACAGCGTTTTGCAAAGCTATTCGGTAAACGGTGTTTCAATGCAGTTCGGGGCAAGTTGGAATGTGGCGGTCATAGGCGGTGTGGCTATACGCAAAGATACATACAATTTGCTTATGCAGACAGGACTTTGCTACAGGGGGATTTGACAAGATGAAATATCCTTGCTTGATTTTGAAATCGGTGTGCAAAACACCTGTCAATGTTACGGTTTACAGAGAGGGCATTTCCGAGGACGGAGAGCCGCTCACAGACGTTAAACTTGATTTGATGTGTAATTATCAAGATAAAGCAAAAACGGTGATAACCGCCGATAAACAGCTTGTACAGCTTACCGCACAAGCATACTTTATCGGCGATATTGCGCCCGATTTGCCGACACTTGCAGGCGGAGAGGTTGAAGTTTACGGGATAAAAAGACGGATTTTTCAGGGAGAGAAAGCACGTAATCCTGACGGTTCGGTGAATTTTACAAGATTGGATTTGATGTGATGCAAGTATCATCAAGAATTACAATAAACACGATTGCGATAAATCAGCTTACCGACTTAGCAAAAATCGCCTTGGAACAGACCGCCGAAGCATTGCATACAGAGGTTGTACAAGCTGAGGTTATGCCGAGAGATACAGGAGCATTGCAGGGTGAACAATCACATTTAAGTGCAGGTCGGTCAGTTTCGATTCCGCTTGTTAACGGTGGAGTTGCAGTAACAACTATAACTCGTGTGCAAAACGACAAGGTATCAATCGTATCAAGCACACCGTATGCAAGGCGGTTGTATTTTCACCCCGAGTACAATTTTCACCGTGGAGAATGGTTTGATGCGTATGGAGAAAAACACGGGGGAAATATCGCCGCAGGGGGCAAGTGGTTTGAGCCTTGGATTAGCGGAGAGTACAAAGACTTTTGCCCGAAAACATTTAAAAAGCTTTACAAACGTCTATTGCGAGGAGTGGGAAGATGATTTATTTATCGGATGTGAGAGATTGGCTGAAAACGCTGATTTCCGCAAAATTTTATTATATCGGCAAGCTTGACAGCAAAAATGACGAATCAATCGGTGTATATCAGCGGAAAAATCCCGCACCGCCTGTTACAGCAATCGGTCAGCCGTCAAGCTATGAGATTAAGCCGATTTCAATTTTAATTCATTGGAACAAAAACGCAAACGAAACGGAGAAAGCCGCCTATGAGCTGTATGAACAGCTTACGGCGGTTTTTTCATTGACCTTAAACAATACACACGTTCAGTTTATACAGCTTTTGCAGTCCGAGCCTGTGGACGTAGGTACGGATGACAGCGGAGTTTACGAGCGTGTGATTGAATTTAATTTATATTATGAAAGGAAAATTTAACTATGGCAGAATTAACTACAGGAGTATATCCATGCTACAAAAACCAATTTCAAATCGGTGCTGTGAATGCAACGGCACTGAACACCATTGCTGACACTACTACTTTTTCCGTATCGTTCAATGACGGTGTGGAGGAATGGTCACCGTTTGACCAAGAGGGTTGGACAAGACGTTTGAAAACAGCAAAGTCAATTTCAATTTCCGTTTCGGCAAAGAGAAATGTGGGTGACCCCGGCAACGACTTTGTTGCAGGTCTTGCTTTTAAAAACGGTAGGGATTCAGAAGTGAAATTTCAGTGGACATTCCCCGACGGCACAAAGGTAGTTTTTGATGATGCGGTTGTAAATATCTCTGCACTCGGTGCAAGCGACAGTACAGCAGTTGCACCGCTTGAGTTTGAGATTATGTCAAACGGAAAACCTACGGTAACATTGCCGACAACTTGAAAAGGAGAGATAGATAATGGCTAAGATAATTGATATTACGGAAAAGCTCAATTTTGAGCAGAAACCGCAGATTAAGATTAAGAACGAGATTTTGACTGTAAACAATGAAGCTGCGGCTATTCTTGAAATTATGCCGTTGCTTGATACGAAAGAGCCTACTTTGGCAAATGTTGATAAGATTTGCAGAACACTTTTCAGTGAGGACGATTTTGTTAAAATCGAGAAGCTGCATCTTAGCTTTGGAGATTTTGCAACGCTTACAACAACCGCAATTTCACTTGTTACAGGAGATAATTCGGGGGAAGCGGTGACCCATGCTACGACATAATAGAAGATTTTGACCTGATAGTGTCGTCTTTTTTGTCGGAGTATGGGATTAGGATTTATTCCAAAGACTTCAAAAGTATGAAATGGGACGAGTTCTGTGCTTTGCTAAGCGGTTTGAGTGCAGACTCGCCCCTTGGGCGTATTGTTCAAATAAGGGCAGAAAACGACCCGAAAGTACTCAAGAACTTTACCTCACATCAACGCAAAATTCGCAGTGACTGGAGAAACAGAACAATCAAAAATGTTTCTGATAAAAGTCGTGATAAGGTGCTTGATTACTTAAAAAATATGTTTGTTTCTATGTCGGGAGGTGTGGACAATGGCGGGTAATGCAGCAAGTGTCGGTGCGATTGCATTTGACTTATCGGTTAATACAGGCGGACTTAATCAGGCAATTAACAGTGCCGCAAGGAGTGCAAGTACACAGCTGTCAGAGGCTTTTCGTACGGCGGTTTCAGGCTGTGAGGGCAGTATCAATAGTATAGGAAACAGCATTGCTCAAATGACAGGCGGTTTGCAGAATAGCTTTAATCAAATGTCGCAGAGTATTTCGGAAACTATTGGCGACAGTTCCGCACAGCTGACACAGGAGTTAAACAACAACTCAAGCAGTCTTTCCGAACATCTTGGAAACGCAGTCGGACACACGGAGGAGTTGGGAGAAGAGGCAAGAAACACCGCAAAAAGTATTGGTTCAACTCTCAGTTCCGCAGTGAAAAAGCTGGGTGCATTTATCATCAGTGCTTTTGCTGTAAGGCAGGTTGTCACTTTTTCAAAATCGTGTGTTGAAGCGGCGGCACAGGTGAAAGCTTTAAATGCACAGATTGAACAGACCTTTACAACTCTTCAGACCGATGCCCGAAACGCTATAAAAGCTGTTGCCGATGAGAGTGGTATTTTGGAAGCACGCTTGCAGGGTGTCGGCACTCAAATTTATGCTTTTGCAAAAGCAAGCGGTATGGACTCGGTAAGTGCATTGAATATGATGCAGGAGGCTTTGCAGGTAACGGCGGACAGTGCCGCATATTATGATCGCTCACTTGAAGATACCGCCGAAAGTTTGCGTTCGTTTTTAAAAGGTAATTACGCAAACGATGCCGCCCTCGGCATTTCCTGCACGGAAACTACGAGAAATGCGGCGGCGAATAAGCTTTACGGCAAGTCATTCATGGAGCTGTCGGAGGCACAAAAACAGCTTACACTTTTGCAAATGGTAAAGGACGCAAATCGTCTTTCGGGAGCAATGGGTCAAGCTGCACGTGAGGCTGACGGTTGGGAGAATGTCACGGGCAATTTAAAAGAAGCTTGGAAACAGTTCAAAGCAGTAATCGGAAAGCCTCTTTTACAGGCACTTATTCCGATTATGAAAAATATTACTTCCGCAATACAGTCTTTAACCACGGCGGCAGGTGAAGCAACAACGGCATTGGCGGAGCTTTTCGGTTGGGATTTAAGCGAAGCGGAGAACACAAGCGGAGCAATTGCAAACATAGCCGAGAGTACCGCCGATAGCGTTTCCGATGCCGAAGAGCAGGCACAAAACGACATTGAGGACACTGTTAAGGCTCAGAAAAAGGCACAGGGTCAGCTTGCAGGCTTTGACAATCTGAATGTGCTGAGTATGTCTGAAGAGGACGAAAGCGGCAGTGATGACAGTAAAGAAACCGAAAAGAACAACAGCATTGCTCAAAGTGCAGAACTTGCCAAAGGCAGTGTTGATGATTTAAAAAAGAGTGTCAGTTCAATAAAATTTGACGGGATTAAGAATCAGATTAAAGACGTAATCAGCTTCTTTGAACCTCTTGCAGATGCAGTCAAAAGCAATGTTCAAACCACGCTTGAAATGGCTGAGAGCAGTGTAGAAAAGTACCTTGATAAATACGGCGGAAAGGTCGGTGATTATTCCGACAGGATAAAGGGGCATTTTCAAAATGCGGCAGTTCAGACAAAAAACGGTGTAACAAATATTCTGAATGAAGCCACAAAGAGCCAAGAAAAATACAGTGATGAACTCTCGTCAAGCTATGCCGATTTACTTGGTGGTGCGTCAATTTTCTCTCTGTCGTTTACTGATGTTTTTGCGGGTATGCTTGATACCGTCAGTGAGAATTTTGAGAATTGGACAATCACGGACAATGATGTTATAGGGCAGTTTTTTGATGATATAAATAAAAATACGGTTTCATTCAATGAAACATTCGGAGGAATACTTGAGGGTATTGGAACTACTTTAACCGAATGGTGGGATAACTCAGGTTCACAAGCTTTTGACAACATCACAGAAACGTTTTACAGCATGGGTTCGTCACTTCTTGAATGGTGGCATACCCTTTTTCAGCCGATAATTGACAGCTTGTTTGAAAATATTCAAAAGCTTTGGAACGAACATTTACAGCCGTTGTGGGCAAATATACTTGATTTTATCAGCAGTATTTGGAATTGTATATCTGCGGTTTGGGATAATGTTTTGAAGCCTGTAGTCGATTGGTTTACCGAGAAGGTGGCCCCCGGCATAGCCATGATAGCAACAGTCATAATTGATGTTGTGCAGGACTGTGTGGGCTGGATAATTGACCTTGTTAAGGACTTAATTAAGTCTCTTCAAGGTGTTCTTGACTTTATAACGGGAATTTTCACAGGCGATTTTGAAAAGGCAATGGAAGGCATAGATACATTTTTCGAGGGAATTGCACTCGGAATTGTGGATACACTGAAATTCGCAATCAATCTGATTATAGATGCGTTAAATGCACTTTGGGGTGCTATTTTTACGGCTGTTAAGGGAGTTATTGACGGCATCGGCAGTATTGTAGAAAAAGTAGGCGAGTTGATAGGTCAGGACTGGGGCTTTTCAATGCCCGACGAGCCGCCCAAAATTCCAAGACTTGCAAAGGGCGGACTTGTTACCGCACCAACGCTTGCCGTAGTCGGTGACAACAAAAATGCCAAAAACGACCCGGAGGTTATATCTCCTCTTTCAAAGCTGCAAGGAATGATTGACAGCGGCAGTGCCTGTGACACGGAGCTTTTACAGCAGATTTTAATGTACTTAAAAATGCTTTATGAATTTCAGACAGAAAACGGCGGAGAAATAAACATCACTGCAAAAGTGGACGAAGCCGTGTTGTTCAAAAGCATGATAAAACGCAACAACGCACACAAGAGGACGCACGGGGGAAAGGGGGCTTTTGCATAGTGGTTAATAATCCTGATTTAAAAAAATATCTGATAAATTTCGGGGCAGTTGACAGTGGTTGGCTGCCCACCCGATTTATAGCATCAGACGGGTATCAGAACACACCGAACCAACGCACGGAGCTTCAAGCCTTTCGTGATGCAGATATCGACATGCACCGTGTCACAAGTCCTAATTATAAGACTACAGTCACGTTGACTCTTTGCCCTATGTCTTATTCGGATAAGCTTCAAATTCAAGCGATGATAGAAAATGCCACGATAATTTCCACTGAAAGAAAAGTAAGAATCAAGTATTGGAATGATGAAGAAAATGACTGGAAAACAGGCTTATTCTATATGCCCGATGTCACGTATACACTTATGGGATATTATGGCGGAGAGCCTTGGTATAAGTCTGTGACTTATGAGTTTATAGAGTATTAAGGCGGTGATTTCAAAATTGATAGAAGTAAGTGAAAATTTCAAATTCGCCGCCTTAAACGGCACTACTCATAACGAAATCAGCATCATTGTTTTTGGCTATAACGCTGATGGCAGTAATCTGTATATTCGCAACAAAAATCTTGTTTCCGAGTCCATGAAAATTGAGCAGGCAATAAGTGATGACAGTGATCTGAAATTTGGCGGCTGTATTGCTAGCTCATTTGAAATTGAGGTTGTTGGAGTGCCGGATCTGACAGGCAGATACATAACCGTGCAGATAACTCAGACCGCAAAAATCCCCACATATCCGAGTGCAACGACTTATCCCGGAGCAAATGTATATCCAAACGGTGCGGAGTATAAAGAAACTTTCAATATTTTTTCGGGAGAGGTTTTCTCGTGTAAATCCGGCAAAAATCAGTTGTCAAGAACACTTGTCGCATACGACCGCTTTTATTGGCGAGGCTCAATAAACTGTACTGAGTGGTACGCAACTCAGCACAATAAAAGTGCAGACTATTATTACACGACCATTAACGATTTGCGTAAAGCGATTTGCAGCCATTATGACATTGTGGAGCAGTACCCCGACGATATTTTGCCTATTGATGATATGGAAATAGAAAAGGCAGACGGAAAGGTAACTGTTGCCGAGCTGCTCCGCTCTCTCTGTGAGATGAGCGGAGTTTTTTGTATGCTCAACGGAAGCGGCAACATTGAGTACCACACTCTGAG
>CAMWIZ010000023.1 GCA_947174455.1 uncultured Clostridia bacterium
TTATTGACGAGGTTTGGTATCCTAAGTTTGGTCCCGGTCAGCTTTGGGAAACAGTTGCCGATGAAGTGGTAAAGCTTGGCGGTACAATCAAAAAGGGATATTCCGTTAAAAATGTAGTTTTGAATAAGGATAAAGTTACACAGGTTGTGTGTGAAACCGAGAACGGCAGTGTAACCGTTGAGGGCGATATATTCATCTCCACAATGCCTGTTAAGGATTTGGTTGTCGGTATGACAGGTGATAAGCCTAATGACAACATTGTTGCCATTGCAAAGGGCCTGCCGTACAGAGATTTTGTAACAGTCGGACTGCTTGTTAATAAGCTTAGTTTGAAAAACGAAACTGATATCAAGACGCTTGGTAACGTTGTTCCCGACTGTTGGATTTATGTTCAGGAAACTAAGGTTAAGCTTGGAAGAATACAGATATTTAACAACTGGAGTCCATATTTGGTTAAAGATCCCGAAAATACCGTTTGGGTTGGTCTTGAGTACTTCTGCGAGGAGGGCGACGATTTCTGGAATCTTTCCGATGATGAGTGTATTAAGCTTGCAGCAAGAGAACTTGCGGAAATGGGTGTTATTGAGTCTGTTAATGATGTTAAGGATTCACACCGTGAACGTATAAAAAAGGCATATCCTGCGTATTTTGATACATACTCAGAGATGGACACTCTTATTGCACAGCTTAACAAGTATGAAAATCTGTTCTGCATTGGTAGAAACGGTCAGCACCGTTATAATAACATGGACCACTCAATGGTTACAGCGTTCAGAGCAGTTGATGCTATCTTTGCTAACTCTACAGATAAATCCGCAATATGGAATGTAAATACAGAGAAGTCCTATCACGAAACAAAGGAAGAAAAGGCTTAAGAGGTATTTTATGAGTAAGATATCCAAAATGATGACACCGCCTTCAAAGGCGTCTGTTCTTACAGAGCCGACCGATGAGGGTGCAAAGCTTGTTAAACCAATGCTTGTTTTCTTTGGTTTGGTCTGTTTGCTGTTCACTGTGTGCTTTAACCAACTAAATACTGTCAATGCTATACCTATAATGATTGTTGGCTTGGCGGTTGTTGTCGGCTTATTCATCTTTATGAAGATCACAGGGAAGATGTCTGTCGAGAATTTTATAATTCTGCTTTTTGTTGCAGGTATTATAATTAGGCTGGGGTATGTTCTGTATACACCGCTTACCGAGTCCTCAAGAGTACGTCAGCATGATGTGTATGCCTTCGGTTCAGGTAAGGGTCATTCAGGTTATATAGAGCATTTCTATGAAAATGGGTTTAAACTTGCAGATTTCAACCCAACTACAGTTTCTCAGTTCTACCACCCTCCACTGCACCATTTTTTGGCGGCACTGTGGATGCGTGTGCTGACTCTTTTTGGAATGTCATATGAGCGTGCAATAACAAGTCTGCAGTTTCTTGCGTTGTTTTATTCATGCTGCTGTATGCTTGTTTCAGAGAGAATTTTCAGAGTCTTTAACTTAAAAGGTGCAGGGCTTTGCACTGCTTTGGCAGTTGTAGTTTTTCATCCTACGATGATTTTACTGTCGGGAAGTATAAATAATGACCAGCTTGCACTGCTTTTTACCTTACTTGCTGTGTATACAACTGTAAAATGGTATAATGACAGCACAACTAAAAATATTCTTTTGGTAGCGTTGTCTATCGGTTTGGGAATGATGACAAAGCTTTCGGTTGCTCTTGTAGCACCGCCTGTTGCCATAGTTTTTCTTATAAAGCTTATACAGGCAAACAAGAAGAAAACCGTTGATTATATTGGTCAATACTGTGTGTTCGGCGTTGTTTGCATACCCTTGGGAATGTGGTTTGCAATCAGAAATTTCATAAAATATCAAGTGCCGCTGACATACGTTGCAAAGCTTTCGGATACATCTGATCAGTATTTGGGAAACTATTCTGTTTCAGAGCGACTGTTTGGATTTTCAAATCATCCATTTGAAAATGTATTTTTAAACAGAATTGCAACAGGAGCAGATTTCTATGAGTATAATCCTTTTGTTGCAATACTGAAATCTTCAATTTTCGGCGAGTACAAATTTTCAGATACAAATGATGCAATAACTCCTTTCTGTAGAATTTTGCTGATATTGAATTTTGTTGTGATTGCTGTGTCCTTGTGTGCTATGATTTATATGCTGATTAAAAAGAAAAGCATCATTGACAAAAATATGAAGATATTTATAGCAGCCTTTTACTTATTGCTGTTTGGCAATTTCATAAACTTCTGCTTTAAATATCCGCATAACTGTTCAATGGACTTCCGCTACATTGTTCCGACGATGATAATTGGTGCTATGTTTATCGGTATGCTTGTTCAGTATGCTTATGAGAACAAAAAAGATGTTAAGCTGAAGCTGACATATTTTACAGCTCTAGGTTCGTCTGCTGTTTTCTCTGCTTTCTCAATAATTGTATATATCATGTTGGGTATTAAAACTTAATTTAAAGGTTGTTAAAAATCCCTGTCAAATGAGATGGGGATTTTTAAAGTAATGATTGTCACCTTGCATCTAAAATTTTAGGTGACAATCACAATATAAAAATGAGGTGTTAATTATGAAAAAAAGTGAGGGCTTTAACAGCAAAAGTACGGTTCTTACAATGACCTGTACCGCAATTTCAGTTGCGTTGATAGTTGTTTGTACCCTAATCAGTGTTCCGACAGTTGTACCGTTTACATTGCAAACATTTGCACTGTTTGTAATATTAGGTTTATTTGATGCTAAAATAAGTATACTGTCAGTTGTTGTGTATATTTTGATGGGACTTGTGGGGCTGCCTGTTTTTGCAGGACAGAAGTCGGGTATTGCCGTCATTTTTGGACCTACCGGGGGATATTTAATTGGATTTATTCTTTGTATGCTTATATGTACTCTGCTTAGGAAAATCAAGAAAGACTCCAACGTAGTCATGGTTGTCGGATGGGTTGTGGGCATGGTCGTATACGACCTGTTTGGTACGGTATGGTTTTGTGCTGTATATACTAAGGAACTTAGCGGTGCAGCGTTTATTTCCGCACTGTCCGTATGTGTTCTCCCGTTTATAATTCCGGATTTATTAAAAATGGCAGCAGCACTTTTTATTGTTGACAGAATAACTTTGCCATTGAAAAAAATGGGATTAGGACTTGCTTCGCCACGTGCTTACAAGAGTACTGAAAAGAGCGATTTTAACTGCTGACATTTATGTTTTTGTGCAAAAATGCTGTCAAACAGTGCATTGTTTCTTGACATTTTGCAGGAACAGTAATATAATTAGTCGTAATGAGGATAGTTTCTATCAGAACTTTTTATTCGCATAAGGAGATGCATTTTAATGTTGGACATCAAAATAACCAAAACTACAAATCCAAAGCAAAAGCCTGCTGCGGATCAACCTTTAAAGTTTGGTAAAATTTTCACGGACCATATGTTTGTGATGAATTACACAGAGGGCAAGGGTTGGCACGATCCGAGGATTGTTCCGTTCCAGAACATTTCCCTTTCTCCTGCTGCTATGGTTTATCACTATGGTCAGGAGATGTTCGAGGGACTTAAGGCTTACAAGGGTGAAAACGGAGAGATTCACCTTTTTAGACCTGATATGAATGCAAAAAGAACTAATGTAACAAATGAACGTCTGTGTATTCCGCAGATTCCTGAGGAGGATTTTGTTCAGGCTGTTAAGGCAGTTGTCGATGTAGACCGTGATTGGGTTCCGTCAGCTCCCGGTACTTCACTTTATGTTCGTCCGTTTATTATTGCAACAGATGAATTTTTGGGTGTTGCACCGTCACAGACATATTTGTTTATGGTAATTCTTTCACCAAGTGGTGCTTATTATTCCAGTGGTTTGGCTCCTGTGGGAATTTGGATTGAAGATGAGTATGTTCGTGCTGTAAGAGGCGGTATGGGCTTTGCTAAGACAGGCGGTAACTATGCTGCAAGTCTTATTGGACAGGTAAAGGCACACGACGGCGGTTATTCACAGGTACTTTGGCTTGACGGTGTTGAGCGTAAGTACATAGAAGAAGTTGGAGCAATGAATATTTTCTTCAAGATAGACGGTAAGGTAGTAACACCTGTGCTAAACGGCAGCATTCTTCCGGGTATTACCAGAGACTCCACTATAAACCTATGCAAGAGCTGGGGTATTGAGGTAGAGGAAAGAAGAATTTCCGTAGATGAGGTTATAGAGGCACAGCAGAGCGGCAGACTTGAGGAAGTATTTGGCACCGGTACTGCAGCAGTTATTTCCCCTGTTGGTAAGCTTAGATATGTTGACGATGTTATGGTTATCAATGACGGCAAGATTGGTGAACTTAGCCACAGGCTTTATGAAACTATGACAGGTATTCAGTACGGTAAAATAGATGATCCGTTTGGCTGGAGAGTTACTATCTAAGTGTAACACTTTCCCTGTGTACGCATACCCTGAAAGTATATAAAGTGTATGAGGGTAGATGCAGTATGGAAGGTTTACTTATAACGACCTTGTGTGATCTCCCCGCTGGGAATGCCTGTACAATTATCGGTGTTGACGATAGTCTTCCTGTTAAGAAACGGCTTGATGAGTTGGGTCTTTTTACAGGTGCTGACATATATAAGCTGCAGGTAGGTCCTCAGGGTAACCCTGTTGCGGTTAGAGTTTGTGGTGCTGTTTTGGCACTGCGTGCTGACGACACAAGGTATATATCGGTTGCATACTGATATTCGTTTAAGCCTTAGGCTTGCTTAGTATTAAAAGTATAAAAGTATTAAGGACGTTTGATTTGATTTTTCATTTCAGACGTCCTTTTTTTGGGGGCTTTTCTATGAAAGAATACGACAGAACATATAATATTGCTTTGGCAGGAAACCCCAACGTGGGAAAAAGTACGGTATTTAACAGCTTTACAGGCTTGCATCAGCATACCGGAAACTGGCCGGGAAAGACTATTGATAACAAACAGGGTGAGTATGTTCACAATAACTCTCTCTACATAATTCAGGACCTACCCGGAACATACTCGTTAACTCCAAGCTCAGCCGAGGAAGAGGTAACTTGTGATTATATTGAAAACGGCGAGTACGATGCACTGGTTGTGGTTCTTGATGCTACCTGTTTACGCAGAAATCTACGTTTTGCAATGCAGATAATGGAAAAATCAAATAAAGTTGTTCTGTGCATAAACCTTATTGATGAGGCGAAAAAGAAGGGAATAGCGGTTGACGTTTCAAAGCTTTCCGAAATGCTTGATGTACCTGTCGTTGCAACAGCAGCAAGAAGCGGCAAAGGTTTACAGGAATTACGAAATGAAATAGAAAAGGTTGTTCAAAAGGACCCACCCACCGTAACAAAAGCGGGGAGAAATACACCTAATAGCAAGAAATATGAGGAAGTTTTTGCAGAGTGCTGCCGCTGCAAAGAGTCGGATACTGACAAATTTGACCGTAAGCTCGATAAGATACTGATATCTAAAAAAATGGGTGTCCCAATAATGATTCTGTTGTTAATAGGAATCTTTTGGCTCACAATTTTTGGGGCAAACTATCCGTCTGAGTGGTTGTCAGATATACTGTCACGGTTCGGAAATTATCTTAAAGAACTTGTGCTGAATACGCAGTGTCCACGTATTATAGTTGACGCCCTGTTTGACGGTGTTTATACAACAGTATCTTGGATAATATCGGTAATGCTGCCGCCAATGGCAATTTTTTTCCCGCTTTTTACACTTTTGGAGGATTCCGGTTATCTTCCCAGAATCGCATTTAATCTTGACACCTATTTCCATAAGGCAAATACCCATGGAAAGCAGTCACTTACAATGGCAATGGGATTTGGGTGTAATGCGTGCGGTGTAACAGGCTGTAGAATTATTGATTCCCCAAGAGAAAGACTGATTGCAATAATAACAAACAGTCTTGTGCCGTGTAATGGCAGATTCCCTGCACTTATTGCTATAATTTCCATGTTCTTTATAGGTTCGCTCAGTGCTGCGGCGGCAAGTGTTGCCGAAGCACTCATACTGGCGGTTTTAATAATTCTCAGTGTACTTGTTACTTTGGCGGTTTCCAAGTTTTTATCAAAGACATTTCTAAATGGTATTCCCTCATCGTTCGTTCTGGAACTTCCGCCGTATAGACGTCCGCAGTTCTTCAAGGTTATAGTGAGATCTATTTTTGACAGAACTCTTTTTGTCTTGATGAGAGCAGTAGTCGTTGCAGCTCCCGCAGGTATAATAATATGGATACTTGCGAATGTATCAATAGGCGACGTATCAATATTACAACACTGCACAGACTTTTTAGATCCATTTGCAAGAATAATTGGACTTGACGGTGCAATTTTGATTGCATTTATTTTAGGATTTCCTGCAAATGAAATTGTTCTTCCCATAATGCTTATGGTATATCTTTCTCAGGGAAGCCTGACGGAACTGCCTAACCTAATTCAGCTTAAAGAGATATTGATAGATAACGGCTGGACGATAACAACCGCACTTTGTACTCTTATCTTTATGTTATTTCATTACCCGTGTTCCACTACTATGATTACAATTTACAAGGAAACTAAAAGTGTTCGCTGGACGCTTCTGTCTTTTGTTATTCCGCTTGCAGTAGGATTAACAATGTGTTTTGGTGTGGCTTTTGTGTCTGAATTTGTAAGAGTTCTCATGGCTTAGTAAATATAAACAATCAGACGAACTTTGCTTTGTAGGCAAGGTCCGTCTGATTTTGTTTTGTATTTGTATAAATAATATCGGTTTTAAACTCCGGATTTTTCAAGTGATGATTTAAGCTTTCTGATGATTTTTTTCTCCAATCTTGAAATATATGATTGAGATATACCCAACATATCTGCAACCTCTTTCTGTGTGTGTGCTCCTCGTCTGTGAAGGCCGAATCGAAGTTCCATTATTTCTTTTTCTCTGTCAGACAGTTGAGACACTGCGTTCAGTAGGGTGGTACATTCTATTTCCTGCTCTATATCGGCGTTTACTATATCCACGTCACTTCCGAGTACATCGCTCAGCAGCAACTCGTTGCCGTCCCAATCTACATTTAAGGGTTCATCTATTGAGATTTCATTTTTTAACTGTGAACTTTTTCGCAGGTACATGAGGATTTCATTTTCAATACATCTGGAAGCATAGGTGGCAAGCTTAATATTTTTTTCGGGGCGAAAGGTGTTTACGGCCTTAATCAATCCAATAGTTCCAATAGATATTAAGTCCTCAACAGATGCTGAGGGGGACTCAAATTTTTTTGCAATGTATACCACTAACCGAAGATTATGTGTTATAAGGGGTTCTCTTGCACTTTCATCGCCAAGAGTTATGCGGTTCATAATCTCACTTTCAACATCCTTGGACAGAGGCGGCGGAAGGGTTTCCGAGCCGTTTATATAGTGAATTGACTCCGGGTCAATGATTCTAAGCTGAAGCTTGACAAGCAGCAGCTTAAAGGACATAAGAATTTCGTATAGGTTCATAACAGAACTCCTCCTTCTTTTTTCCTTACAAAATTTCATACGGGATAAGTGCTTGAAAATCGCCTCGAATGTGTTTGTCACTGCACAGGGCAATGAACACATTTTTGTCGCATAGGGTGTCGTTGATATATACCCTTTCTGCTTTAAAGCAGGGTAAAAGACCGCTGCCCCCTATTGAGGAAAACGGCACGAACCGCACCGAATTTATGCTTGTTCTGTATGAAAGAGTGCTGACTGTCTCGTACTCATATACCTCCTTCGGTGTAATATGCTGTGCGGCAGTTCGTCCAATTACAATTACAGGGCATTGTGAAAAAGGTTCAACCAGTGTGTTGCCTGTGTCTATTTTTGCGTTAATTCTAAGTACGTTTGAGCTATATACTATTGTCAGTGTACAAACGGTGTTTTTAACACGATGTTTTCCTGCAATGGTATTTACAATTCTAAAGGCACAGTAGCATATTGCCGAGTACACAATAAGCATAATAGGTGAGAGGTTTATGTAAACCACGCTGTTTTTTATAAGTAAATTTTTGGGGGTAAACAGAAACCACAGTGCAATAACTATTCCGCCAAAAAAGAAGGTTGCAATCAAAAAAACCGCATAAAGCTTTATAAATTCATTTTTACGTTTTCTTCCAAATGCCGAAAAAACCGTTACTCCTCCCACAATGGCTTTGAAAATTATGTTGACTGCAAGAGGTATTTCTGGCAGTAGAATAGAGAGAGAGCACACAGCACCTACCGCCGCACCGAGCAACAGCCGTTTGAGTCTGATCTGAGTATGGGTATAAAACGATGTAGCCGACAGTAAAAGGTAGTTTATTACCATATTCACGCAGAGAAGAATATCAATGTAAATCGTCTGCACTTAATCTCACCTCGGTAATAATTATGCCATACCGTTCTTATGAATATTGTCAAAATAAAGGCAGCATCTCTTAATTACCACAGTATGAGTAGTACTGTTTAAAATTATTTGAGTAATTGTATAT
>CAMWIZ010000024.1 GCA_947174455.1 uncultured Clostridia bacterium
GTAATTCTCGATGTATTTGTTATTCATATGGCATTGCCGCACGCTAAGGTTCCGCCGGTGATATTTTCAGATGAGGTTATTTCGGATTCTTTCATTTTCAAAGGTATTTATGACAGCAAAATTCTCAATGAGATAGGAATTTCAAGTACAGAGTCACCAAGCTTTACAACAGAGTAACAAAGGCGGTCATGTGGAGGAGATTTTTTTGAACAAATATGACGGAAACTTTGTAACTGTAACTTTTTCGGATAGTTTGACTGTTCCCAATTTTTTGTCGCTGTTCAGAATTATACTTATTATTCCTTTTGTGCTGTTATTCTCCTCAGGAAAGATATTTTCCGCTTTGACGGTACTTATAATTTCAGGTATTACAGACTGTTTGGATGGCTTTATTGCCAGAAAATTTAATCAGGTTTCTCAGCTCGGCAAATATCTCGACCCGCTTGCTGATAAGCTTACACTTATTGCAGTTTGCATTTGTCTGTCCATGAAATATAGGTATTTTCTGCCTATACTGTGTATTTTGGCAGTCAAGGAGATTGTTGTGCTTATTGGTGCGGTTTATCTCTTGTGTCATTGTGTTAATCCTCCGCAGGCAAAGTGGTTTGGAAAGGCTGCAACAGTGTCATTTTATTTGTCTGCACTCTCGGTTCTTTTGCTTTATATATTAAACATTCGTTCCGCTGTGCTTGTAATTGTGCCTTTTGCGGTTACTGTGTCGCTTACAATAGTGGCTTTACTTGGGTATTACAGAATTTTTAAAAAATTATTAACTAATCCTTCAAAATCTGCGTAGATGTATGAAGTATAATATATTAAATTTATTACAAGGAGTATAATATGGTTTGCATTAGATGTAAAAAACGTCCTGCTGTTGTTTTTGTTACAACAGACAGTGGCAACGGCTCTCCGAGCGGATACTGCATTTCGTGTGCGAGGGAGCTTGGCATAAAGCCTGTAAATGACTTAATGGACAAAATGGGCATTACAGACGAACAAATTGACGCCTTATATGATCAAATGGATTCCTTTGTGGGTGAGGACGGTGAATTTGATATGTCCTCAATAGCTGATATGCTGCAGCAGTCAGGGGAAGATGTTGATTCCGATGAGGATTTTATGCACGGAGCACCGACATTTCCTTTTTTGAAAAATATGTTTAGCAAGAGCGAAAAGTCCGATTCTGACGATATGAAAAAGTCAGATGCTAAGGCTTCCTCAAAACGCAAGAAAAACGATAAACACGCAAAACACAAGCATTTGGATACATACTGTCAGAATCTTACCAAAAGAGCCGCTGACGGTCAGCTTGACAGAATTATCGGCAGAGATAATGAGATAGGCAGAGTTATCCAGATTCTTTCCAGAAGAACCAAAAATAATCCGTGCCTTATTGGTGAACCCGGTGTAGGTAAGACTGCAATTGCAGAGGGACTTGCACAAAGAATAGCTTCTGGTGATGTTCCGCTAAGACTTCAAGATAAGGAAATTCACCTGCTCGACTTAACCTCCCTTGTTGCAGGAACTCAGTTCAGGGGACAATTTGAGGCAAGAATTAAAGGACTGATTCAAGAGGTTAGAGACGCTGGCAACATAATTCTTTTCATAGATGAGGTTCATAACCTTGTGGGAACAGGTGATTCCGAAGGTACAATGAATGCAGCAAATATTTTAAAGCCTGCATTGTCCAGAGGGGAAATTCAGGTTATAGGTGCTACCACCTTTAACGAGTACAGAAAGTACATTGAGAAAGACTCAGCACTTGAAAGACGTTTTCAGCCTGTAACCGTGGCAGAGCCGTCTGTTAATGATACTGTAAAGGTGCTTGTGGGCGTAAAAAACTATTATGAAGATTACCATAAGGTAAGTATTACAGATGCTATGGTAAGGCGTGCTGTAGTAGTTTCAGAAAGATATATTTCAGACAGATTTTTACCTGACAAGGCTATTGACCTACTCGATGAAGCCTGCGTAAGTGCGGCACTCCGCAATAAGGATATGGAGGAGTATAATAAGGCTTGTTCCCAGCAGCAAGAGCTAAGAGCTAAAGAGCAGGAGATGACATCGAGCGATGATATAGATTTTGCTAAGCTTTCACTTTTGAGAACAGACCTTGCGAGACTAAATAAAAGGGTTGATGAGCTTAAGGAGTCTGCGAAGCCTGCCGAGGTAACAGAGGACGATATTGCTCATGTTATTGAGTTGTGGACAGGTATACCTGCCTCCAGAGTACAGGAAAACGAGCTGAAAAAGCTTGCTGACCTTGACGAAAAGCTTAGGACAAAGATTGTCGGACAGGACGAAGCTGTAGCTGCGGTTGCTTCCGCTATAAGAAGAAGCAGAGTGCAAATCAGTCCACGTCGCCACCCTGCATCGTTTATCTTTGTAGGACCTACAGGTGTGGGTAAAACTGAGTTAGTAAAGGTTCTTTCTCTGGAATTGTTTGATTCTCCCGAAACACTTATAAGACTTGATATGTCTGAATTTATGGAAAAGCATTCGGTGTCAAAGATTATAGGTTCACCTCCGGGGTACGTAGGCTATGATGAGGCAGGGCAGGTTACTGAAAAGGTTCGTCGTCGCCCTTATTCGGTTCTTTTGTTTGATGAAATAGAAAAGGCTCACCCTGATGTTCTTAATATTCTTCTTCAGATTTTGGACGAAGGCAGAATAACAGACGCCCACGGCAGAGTGGTAAACTTTGAGAATACAGTAATTATAATGACAAGTAATGCGGGCAGTGAGAAAAAAGATAATATTCTCGGTTTTGCGAAGGACGAGTCGCAGGCAAGCAAAGAAAAAGCCATGAAAGCACTGTCAGAGTTTTTGCGTCCTGAGTTCCTTGCAAGAGTCGATGAAATTATCAGCTTCAATGTTCTTAAAACTGAGGAATTTAAGGGTATTGCAAAACTCTTACTTAATGAGTATGTAGACTCTTTAAGTGAAAAGGGTATAGAATTCCGCTATGATGACAAGGTTGTAGCCTACCTTGCCGAAAAAGCAATGGGCGGAAAAAGCGGAGCGAGAGATTTGCGTAACCTTATCCGCAGGGAAGTTGAGGACGCCATAACGGGCGAGATTGTCAACCGTGGTGAAGGTGCTTTTTCCTCAATAGATTTAGGTGAAAATGATGGCAAAATTACGTTGACTGTTACAGAATAAATTTTAAACTGATAAAACGGACAAGTGAACTTTCAGTTCTACTTGTCCGTTTTGTGTTATAAAAGTTGTAATTAATACTAATTCTACTCTCTTTGAAATCCCTATCCTGAGAGCAGCGGAGAGGGGGGACAGGCGAACTTTTGCATATCAATAAGTCGGAATGGTGGAGAACCTGCTGCAAATGGTTCTCCACAATAGTAACTGACAGTAATAACAAGTACAATCAAATCTTGCACAATATATTTCACTACAAGACATTTGTTATACCACCATATCGTTAGCTATGCAGTAACTATTTTCAGACGTGAATACACAAAAGAACAAAGGACATAGGAAAGCTTTATAACTTAACCTATGTCCTTTGTTCAGTAAATAAGTAACTATTTTTCTGACTTTTTTTCTGCCTTTGCAGGTTTGTCATCTTTTTTCTCGACGGAAGCCTTAGTTTCATTGGATGAAATCGCCCATTTTTTCATTCTCATTCTTGTTCTGTCAGAGCCTGTTTCAATAACAAGCGAATCGGTATTGTCGTTAATATTTACCACTCTGCCAACAATGCCACCGATTGTTACAATCTCATCACCTATCTCAATGTTATTTCTCATAGCCTCTTCTTCTTTTCTCTTTTTCGACTGAGGCCTAATCATAAAGAAATAGAGTGCCGCAATAATAACAGCATAAACTATTATCATCATTACCATGCTGCTTTGTGAATTTCCTGCTGAAGCGTCCATTTTACTACATCCTTTCGCTTTTCATAAGGGTAATTATACCATTATTTTCAGTGTATTGCAATATTAGAAAGTGCACAATATGTATAATTTATTTTCCGTTTTTATATTCTTCTGCCCAAAGCCTCAATATTCTCATTGTAAAAAGCATTAAAACAGTCATTGTCAAGTGCCTCTCTGATTTTTTCCATAAGATTATTATAAAAGTACAGATTATGCAGAACAGCAAGTCTCATTGCAAGCATTTCGCCGCTCTTAAATAAGTGCCTTATGTATGCTCTTGTAAAGTTCCTGCATACGGGACAATCGCACTTAGGGTCTATCGGCGATTCATCAAGCTCATACTTTGCGTTAAACATATTTCGGCAGCCATCCCATGTGAAAACGTGTGCATGACGGGCATTTCTGGAGGGCATTACGCAGTCAAACAAGTCTATGCCTCTGCGAACTCCCTCAACTATGTTTGCAGGTGTTCCTACACCCATCAAGTACCTTGGTTTGTCCTGCGGCATAAACGGTTCTACCGTTTCTATTATTTCGTACATATCATCAGTGCTTTCTCCTACAGCCAGTCCGCCTATTGCGTAACCGGGCAGGTCAAGCTCCGCTATGCTTTTCATATGTTCAATTCGCAAGTCCTTGTAAGTGCTTCCTTGGTTAATGCCGAAGAGAAGTTGTTCCTTGTTAAGGGTATCCTCAAGTGAGCATAATCGCTTCATTTCTTCTTTACAGCGTACAAGCCAGCGGTATGTACGTTTGCAGCTGTTTTTTGTGTAAGTGTACTCGGCAGGGTTTTCAATACATTCATCAAATGCCATGGCAATGGTTGAACCGAGGTTTGACTGTATCTGCATACTTTCCTCAGGCCCCATGAAAATTCTATGCCCGTCTATGTGGGAGGCAAAGGTTACGCCCTCCTCCTTTATATTTCGAAGCTTTGCAAGTGAAAAGACCTGAAATCCGCCGCTGTCGGTCAATATGGGACCGTCCCAACGTGTAAATTTATGTATACCTCCAAGCTGACGAACTTTTTGGTCGCCGGGACGCAGGTGCAGGTGGTACGTATTGCAAAGCTGCACCTGACATTTTATTTGCTTTAAGTCAAGTGCAGATACAGCACCTTTGATTGCACCGCACGTCGCTACGTTCATAAACGCAGGCGTCTGCACAGTGCCGTGTACCGTTTCAAACTCGGCACGTCTTGCATTTCCTTCTTTTTTTATAACTGTAAATTTAGACATCTTAGTCCTCCCGTATTATTGCTTTATATAAACAGTTGACAGAGCATTATTACTCATTATGATAGCTTTCATAGTAGAATTTTAATTGTCGACTTTCCGTTATATATTACGACACACTGTAAATTTTACCATACACTTCACATATTTGCAACGATAATATTAAAGACACTTTTCAGAATATCTGCCCGCCAAGCTGAATATATTTAAACAAGCGTGAAATAAAGGAAGTGAAATGATAGTGAAAAGAATGCTGCGTATACTCCTTGTGTTTGCCACTGTTATATTTGCCCTGTGTGCAGATTCTCTGACTGTATATTCCCTTGAAAGTGACGGTGACAGCGACACACGGGAAATAATGGACAGCTTAGCACAGCAATCGGGTGCAGACGAGCTTATGTTCCATATTCCGAATTCGGCAAAGGAATTTTTGAAAAAGATAAATATGACAGATTTTTCTTCGGAGGGTATAAGCGAGTTGAGCTTTGACTCAGTAATGCTTGCTGTGGGTTACTCAATAAAGTCCAATATGTACGAGCCGCTGCGAGTGCTTTCGTGCGTATTGGGTGTTATCTTGATAAATGCTGTATTTGATTCGTTAAAATACTCTGAATCATCGTCCAACAACATCATAAGTCTTGTTTCTGCGTTGTGCATACTATCGTTAATAGCCTCACCTATGCTTAGTTTGGTAGGGGAATTGTCTGCAACTATAGAAAATTCCGCCAATTTTATGACTCTGTATATACCTGTGATTTCTATCTTAGTTGTCATTTCGGGCAAACAACTCAGCGGAGGGGCTTTTTATGCAAGCATGATTTACATAAGCAATGTAATCTCTCAGTTGTCTGCGAGGATAATTGTGCCTATGCTTCATGCAATTTTATCACTTTCAATAGTAACCTCGGTGTCGGACAAGGTTTCGCTTGAGGGCATAGTTTCTCTTTTCAAAAAACTTGTAAAATGGATTTTGTGCTTTTGTATGTCGATGTTTGTTGCGTTTATTACAATGAAAACTGTTGTAACTGCGGCTGAGGACAGTATATCAAATAGAGCGATAAAGTTTGCCATTAACAGTTTTGTTCCGCTTGTAGGCGGTGCATTAAGCGATGCGTACCAAACTGTAATAAGCTGTGTGGGTGTGCTTAAGTCCGGTGTTGGGGTTGCGGCTGTAGTAGTTGTTTTTGCAATATTTCTGCCTGCTGTTGTAAAGTGCGTGCTGTGGCAAGCGATTATTACGGTGTCGGGAAGTGTTTGTGACGTTTTTCAAATAAACAGGCTCAGCAGTCTTTTGTCGTCCTTCGGTAAAATTTTGTCAAGCATATGTGCTATTTTGTTGAGTATTATGGTGATTTATATTGTCAGTACGGCAGTAATTATTATAGTGGGTGGTTAATACGGAAAGTGTAAACGCTTGGGTTTTGCAAATGTGTATCTGTGCGATTATAGTAGTTATTGCAGAAAATTTGCTTCCGGAGGGCAATGTAAGAAAGTCAGTGTATTTTTTGTTGGGCTTAATTACGCTTACCTGTTTTTTGACGCCAATAAGGGATTTTTCTTTAAATGATTTAACCATTGATAACGAGTTTAAGCAGTCGCAGGAAAACGTGGATTGGCTTAACCGAGAAACGGATAGGGTTTTTCGGCAGAATATAACAACTCTTGTTGAGCAGTGTGTGTCTAAGGTCGGTGCAAAATCTGAAAAAATTGAGCTTAGCATTGATACTGACGAGGATAACTGCATATCAATAAGCTATGTAAGAGTAACCGTAAGTGAACAGTACCGACCTATGATTGGTGACATAAGCACCGAGATTTATAAAAATCTGGGCTTTGATGCTGATGTCGTGGTTGGATGAGAAGAATAAGTCGGTTACGAAATGGTCATTATCATATAGTTCCTACGTGGATATGTAAAATAGCTGGCAGCGTTGGTGAAAGGGGGGAGAATATGGATATAAAAAAACTTTTCGAGGGTATTGCTTCTGACGGCAAAAAGAGAAATATAATCATTGCATTGGGGATGATAGGTATTCTGCTTATATTTATGTCAAGCCTGATTGATGGCGGTAAAGATGAAAACAAAGTTAGTAACGAGCCAAACGATATAGTTGAGCAATCGGTTGATGGGTATAAATCCGAGCTGGAGAGTGAGCTGTCGGAGATAATATCACAAATTGACGGAGTAGGGGACGTTCATCTTCTCCTAACTATGGAGAGTACAACTGAACAGGTTTATGCCATAGAGAAAAACATAGATGAACAAATCGGCTCTATTCTTGATGATGATAAGAGTTCCAACGAAACGGAGTATACCGAAAACAACACTTATGTAATAGTTAAGTCGGGAGATGGGAGCGAAAATTTAGTAAAACTGAAAGAGGTGATGCCACGAATAAGAGGAGTGTTGGTTGTATGTGAGGGAGGTGAGAACGCAGTGGTAAAAGAAAAGGTTACCAAAGCAGTGTGCGGAGCATTGAATATTTCAAGCGGCAAGGTTTGTGTGACTTATTGACCTACTGAACCGTGGCTTGCCATAGAATTACCTTGTTGATCATTCATAAGTCCATAATCTAAAATACGGAGGTTATACCATGAAGTTTGGGAAAAGAGAATTGATAATGTCAGCGTTGGTTTTGTCACTTGGAGCGGCTGTTTATGTAAATTGGCAATTTGGTGAGAATAGTGCCGACCTTGATGCAGGTAAGAGCGATGAGGAGCTTGGTGCGGCACAATACGTAAACGCAAGTATTTCAAACCCATCTGACAGTACAGGCTCTGACAAGACCTCATCTGATAAAACGGTAACATCTAAAAACGAGGATAGCAATTCAAGCAAAAACACTTCATCGGATAAGGAAAATTCCACTGATATAGACACTGAAAGCAAGCTTCTCTCAAAGACGGAGCAATATTTTGCTCAAGTCAGACTGGAGAGAGAACAAACTCAGGATGAGCTTATAGAGCTTGCACAAGGGGTAGTCAGTGCAACAGACACAAGCGGAAAGGGAAAAGAAGACGCCGTAAAGCAGCTTAATAAAATGACAGACACCATACAACAGCAGTCCAATATTGAAAGCTTGATTATAGCAAAGGGCTTTGATGACTGCATTGCATTTATTCAAAACGGTGAGTGCAGTATTGTTGTAACGGGGCAGGAGCTAAAAGCCGACAGTCTTATTGCAATAAAGGATATAGTGACAGGGCAAACGGACATAACATTTGACAAAATAAAGGTTACGCACATATAGCATTATTTTTTATTGGTAGAGTAAATG
>CAMWIZ010000025.1 GCA_947174455.1 uncultured Clostridia bacterium
ATAGAAACATCGCTTACTTCTTTCCAGCCATGAATGGCAACTTTTTCATTATAAACATCCGGACAAAGTATAATTCTATCACGCCCAAACTCATCTATAATTTCAAAAGTTGTTTGTTCATCAGTAATGCTTATAGTACCTAAACAAACTTTTTTAGCCCCTAATTGTAGATACTTATCAACATCCCATTTTGTTCTTATACCGCCGCCAATATCCACAATTAAATTAGTTTTATTACAAATATAAAAACAAATGATTTTGAAACCAATTACAACAAGGCTGTTCTTGACCTTAAAAGTATGAGCAGAATTTTAACCGACGGTACGCCTAAAAATGAGGAAAAAGGCAGACTGCTCACCGAGCTTAACCCCCTTTTTGATGAAAAAGCATACTGTAATATGGTAGAGAACGCAAAGAAGCGAATTTTTGAGGGCGATATCTTTCAAGTGGTTCTTTCCAACAGACTTGCCGCAGATTATGAGGGAAGCTTGTTCTACACCTACTGTCATTTAAGAAAAAGCAATCCGTCACCGTATATGTTCTACTTCTCCAGTGACGATGTTGAAATAGCAGGTGCGTCACCCGAAACACTTGTTAAGCTTGAAAACAGCAAGGTGACAACTTATCCGCTTGCAGGAACACGCCCAAGGGGTAAGACGGCGGTGGAGGACGCAGCACTTGAAAAAGAGCTGCTTGCAGACGAAAAGGAGCTTGCAGAGCATAATATGCTTGTTGATCTTGGCAGAAATGACTTAGGCAAAATTTCAAAGTTCGGTACTGTTAAGGTTGAGAAGTATATGAACATTGAGCGTTACTCCCACGTTATGCATATCGGTTCAACTGTCAGCGGAGAGATAAAGGACGGCTGTGACGGTTTGGACGCAATATCGGCAGTGCTGCCGGCAGGTACGCTGTCCGGTGCTCCTAAGCTTAAAGCCTGTGAGATTATAAGCGAGTCCGAAAACAACAAAAGAGGTATTTACGGCGGTGCTATCGGTTACCTTGCCTTTAACGGAGATATGGATACCTGCATTGCTATCAGACTTGCATTCAAGAAGAACGGCAGGGTTTTTGTACGTTCGGGTGCAGGCATAGTTGCCGACTCTGACCCTGCAAAGGAGTACCAAGAGTGCATCAATAAGGCTAAGGCGGTTGTCAACGCATTGGAGGAGGCACAAAAATGATTTTACTTATAGATAATTACGACAGCTTTTCATATAATTTATATCAGGTAATCGGTGCAATAAATCCAAATATAAAGGTTGTACGAAATGACTGCATTACGGTTGAGGAAATATTAGAGCTTGCACCGTCACACATTATTTTATCACCCGGACCAGGTAAGCCGAGTGATGCGGGAATTTGCATTGAGGTTGTCAAAAGGCTCTATGACAAAATACCTATACTTGGAGTTTGTTTGGGACATCAGGCTATTTGCGAGGCTTTTGGGGCAACGGTTTCTTACGCAAAGGAGCTTTTGCACGGTAAGTCTTCGGTTGTGAAAATTGAAAATGATGATATCTACAAAGGCTTGCCCGAAAATATTAAAGTCGCCCGCTATCATTCACTTTCTGCAAGAAAAGAGGGCTTTCCCGATACTCTAAGGATAACTGCTGTGGCGGATGACGGGGAAATAATGTCCGTTAGGCACACCGATTATCCCGTATACGGACTGCAATTTCACCCGGAATCAATTTTAACTCCCGACGGCTCTGCCATCATTAAAAACTTTTTGGAGGTAACATCAAAATGATAAAGGAAGCAATCATTGACTTGACAAATAAAAAAGATCTTTCTGCGGAAATTGCCGAGCAGGTGATGGACGAAATTATGAGTGGCAATGCCTCTCAGCTTCAAATAGGTGCGTACCTTGTTGCACTCGCAATGAAAGGCGAAACTATAGACGAAATCGTAGCCTCCGCTAAGGGTATGAGAAATCACTCGGTAAAGCTGCTTAACGATAAAGATGTTTTGGAGATTGTTGGAACAGGTGGTGACCGCTCAAACTCGTTTAATATTTCTACCACGGCCTCTATTATTCTTGCGGCAGCAGGTGTTCCCGTAGCTAAACACGGCAACCGTGCAGCATCAAGCAAGTGCGGTGCGGCAGATGTTTTGGAGGCACTAGGTGTTAATATTACAATAGAGCCTGAAAAGAATGCAGAAATACTCGATAAAATAGGCATATGCTTCCTGTTTGCACAGAAGTACCACACAGCAATGAAGTACGTTGCACCTGTAAGAAAGGAACTTGCAGTACGCACAGTGTTTAATATACTTGGACCTTTAACTAATCCTGCCGGTGCAAGTATGCAGCTAATGGGTGTTTATGACGAATCTCTTGTTGAACCGCTTGCAGAGGTTTTATCCCGACTGGGTGTAAAGCGTGGAATGGTGGTTTACGGAACAGACGGTTTGGACGAAATTTCAGCAAGTGCAACGACTAAGGTGTGCGAGATAAAGGACGGTTGGTGCAGGACTTATGTTATAAATCCTGAGGACTACGGTTTTTCACTTTGTGACAAGGCAGAGCTTATAGGCGGTACTCCACAGGAAAATGCACAGATTACAAGAGATATACTCAGCGGAGCTAAGGGAGCGAAAAGAAATGCTGTTGTACTGAATGCGGCGGCGGCTCTTTCTATAGCAAAGGATGGACTCACCCTTGAGAATGCCGTAAAAGAGGTTGAGGAAGTTATTGACAGCGGAAAAGCAATGGCAAAGCTTGAGGAGTTTATAAAGCTTACAAACGAGTAAAAAGAGGTTTGCAAAGGTCTGGAAAATGATTAAAAAGCTTTACGAAAAATCTAGACTAAGGGCAGCAATCCTGATTTAGGGGGGAGTTTATGATACTGGAGCAGTTGGCAGAGTATGCGGCTATGCGTGTGGAGAATGATAAAGCCAAAGTAAGCTTATCTGAAATTAAGGCTTGTGCATTGGCTGAACCAAAGGGCGATTTTCGGTTTGAAAATGCCCTTAAAAAACGCAAAGGTGCAGCTATTTGCGAGGTGAAAAAAGCGTCACCGTCAAAGGGGGTTATCAGCGAGGATTTTCCCTATTTGGATATTGCAAGGGAGTACGAAGGGGTAGGAGCGGACTGCATATCCTGCCTTACCGAGCCAAAGTGGTTTTTGGGCAGTGATGATATTTTCAGGGAAATCAGACAGAATGTAAGCATTCCCATGATACGCAAGGATTTTACCGTTGACGAATATCAAATATATCAGGCAAAGCTTATGGGGGCAGATGCTGTTCTGCTTATCTGCTCAATACTGGAGGAGAGCAGACTGGCATATTACTTGGATATATGCAATGCCTTGGGTATGTCTGCCCTTGTAGAAACGCATGACAAAGGGGAGATAGAAACCGCTATAAAGGTCAAAAGCAGGGTTCTCGGGGTAAATAACCGCAACCTAAAGGATTTTACGGTTAATTTGGATAATGCCGTTTCACTTCGGGAATACATTCCGTCAAACATTGTGTACGTTGCGGAAAGCGGTGTGGCTGCCCCGTCAGACGGTGCAAGACTTTTAAACAGAGGTGCAGACGCCGTCCTTATTGGTGAGGCTCTTATGCGAACAAGTGATAAGGGTAAGTTCCTGCGTGAAATGAGAGAGGGTATAATAAATGCCTAAGATAAAAATTTGCGGATTATCACGGGATATTGATGCTGATTTTGCTAATGAAGTCAAACCCGACTATGTGGGATTTATTATAGGGGTACCTTGGAGCAAGAGAAATATTGACGGTGTAACGGCGCATCGCCTTCGTGAGAAAATAGACAATGATATACCTGCTGTCGGGGTTTTTATCGACTATCAGGTTGAAAGCGTTGCAAAGCTGGTGCTTGACGGTTCTATAAATATAGTACAGCTTCACGGACATGAGGACGAAAGCTATATTGCAGACCTTAGAAGCCTTGTGCCAAATGTTGAAATTTGGAAAGCCTTTGTTATAACGTCGGATTATGATATAATGTGTGCTGAGCAAAGCTCTGCCGATAAAGTCCTGCTTGACAGCGGTGCAGGCTGCGGAAAAACCTTTGACTGGTCAATAGTAAAGAATATAAAGCGTGACTTTATTCTGGCAGGCGGTCTTACTCCGCAAAATATTCCCCTTGCTGTTAAGCAGGTAAATCCATGGGCTATAGATTTAAGTTCAGGTGTGGAAACGGATGAATTTAAAGATATAAAAAAAATGTCGGATGCGGTCAAGGCGGCTCGGTTAAGTCGGTGAGTTGTTAGCAAACAGCATTATGCACAGCAAATTACGATTTCAATATATAGGGGGAATAACTGTATGGATAATAAATGGGTCGAAATGTACACAGCCGCAAGGAGTGCAAAATGATAGAAAAATTTCAGAGTATATACAGGCAGGCAGTGTAGCAGCGGCGATAATGTCCAAAACAGGTAAAATTTATACGGGAGTATGTATAGATACCTGCTCAACATTGGGAATATGTGCGGAGCGTAATGCAATTTTTAATATGATAACCAATGGTGAGCATGAAATAGAAAAGGTTCTTGCAATAATCGACGGAAAAACAGGTGCCCCCTGCGGTGCTTGCCGTGAACTGATGGTACAGCTTATGCCGAAAAACTATCACAGCATTGAAATAATGCTTGATTATGAAAACGAAAAAGTAATCACACTTGGGGAGATTACTCCCGAATGGTGGATTTGATATGTATTAACTGAAAGGATGATATACATTATGAATTCCAAAATGATATGTCCTTATTGCAGCAGAGAGATGGAAAAAGGTATACTAACTGCCGGTGCAAAAATGCTGCCGTTTTGGTGTGAAGAGGGAAGAAAACGCTCTGTGGGCGAAGCCCTTTGCCGCCGAGGAGTTATACCGTCGGAAAAGGAAGGCCGTATTGTAAGCTATTACTGTTCCGATTGTGAAAAGATTATTATTGATGCAAAGCTTGAGCTTTTTAACTAACTTGAACAGATGATTAACACGAATAAAAGTAATAAATTATAATGAAAAGGAAAGGAAGTGCCACTATGTCTAACGGAAAATTCGGTATCCATGGCGGTCAGTATATACCGGAAACCCTCATGAATGCCGTGAATGAATTGGAAAAGGCATATAATAAATATAAAAATGACCCTGAGTTTAATGCGGAGCTTACAACGCTTCTCAACGAGTATGCAGGCAGACCGTCACTGCTCTACTATGCTGAAAAAATGACTAAGGATTTGGGCGGTGCTAAAATCTATCTCAAAAGGGAAGATTTAAACCACACGGGCTCACACAAAATCAATAACGTACTCGGTCAGGTTCTTCTTGCTAAAAAAATGGGTAAGACAAGAGTTATTGCCGAAACAGGTGCAGGTCAGCACGGTGTTGCAACTGCCACAGCGGCAGCCTTGTTTGGCATGGAGTGCGAGGTTTTTATGGGTGAGGAGGACACAAAGCGTCAGGCTCTTAACGTCTACCGAATGAAGCTTCTCGGTGCAAAGGTTCACCCTGTAAGTTCAGGAACTGCGACTCTTAAAGATGCCGTTTCCGAAACCATGAGAGAGTGGACAAGCCGCATTGACGATACACACTATGTGTTAGGTTCGGTTATGGGCCCCCATCCTTTCCCAACAATAGTTAGAGACTTTCAAGCGGTTATCTCTAAAGAGATAAAACAGCAGTGTTTGGAAAAAGAGGGTAAGCTTCCCGACGCTGTGCTTGCCTGTGTGGGCGGCGGCTCAAACGCTATGGGTGCTTTTTACCATTTTATAGAAAACAAAGGTGTTCGCTTAATCGGCTGCGAGGCGGCAGGTAAGGGAATAAATACCTTTGAAACGGCTGCAACTGTTTCTGTCGGTAAATTGGGAATTTTCCACGGAATGAAAAGCTATTTCTGTCAGGACGAATATGGTCAGATTGCACCTGTTTACTCTATTTCGGCAGGACTGGATTATCCCGGTGTTGGCCCTGAACACGCTCATCTGCATGATATAGGCAGAGCGGAGTATGTTCCCGTTACTGATGACGAAGCAGTAACTGCTTTTGAATACCTGTCAAGGGTTGAGGGTATTATTCCCGCAATAGAAAGCTCCCATGCGGTTGCCCATGCAATCAAGCTTGCACCGACTATGGACAAAGAGCAGATAATGGTAATAAATATTTCCGGCAGAGGAGATAAGGACGTTGCGGCAATAGCCAGATACAGAGGGGAGAACATAACAGAATGAAAGTAGCAGATGCATTTAAAAACAGAAAGGCATTTATTTCCTTCATAACCTGCGGTGACCCTGATTTGGAAACAACAGAGGAGCTTTTGTTGACTATGGAGCAGGGCGGAGTAGATCTTATAGAGCTTGGTATTCCGTTTTCAGACCCGACAGCGGAGGGTCCTGTAATACAGGGGGCAAGCCTTAGAGCATTGTCAAACGGTGTAACGACGGATAAGGTATTTGACATGGTTCGCAGGGTAAGACCAAAGCTTAACATACCGCTTGTGTTTATGACGTATGCAAATGTTGTGTTCTCTTACGGAATAGAGCGTTTTGTTTCAACCTGTGCTGAGGTTGGCATGAACGGTATAATTTTGCCGGATGTACCGTTTGAGGAGCGTGAGGAATTTTCGGCAGTGTGCGACAGATTTAACATAGACTTTATTCCGCTTATTGCACCAACCTCCGATGACAGAATCTCTATGATTGCAAAAAATGCAAAGGGCTTTGTGTACTGTGTTTCGTCCTTGGGAGTAACGGGAACACGTGACAGCATAACAACCGATATTGGTGAAATGGTAAATACGGTCAGGGAAAATACCGATGTGCCTGCTGCAGTAGGATTTGGAATTTCCACACCACAGCAGGCAGCGGATATAGCTAAGGTGTCAGACGGTATAATTATCGGCTCAGCTATTGTCAGACTTATCGCAAAGTACGGCAGAAGCTGTGCAAAGTATGTGTATGACTACGTGGTGTCTATTCGCTCGGCACTTGATGAGCTGAAGTAAAAGCAAAGAAAAAATAAAATACATAACTGTGTTTTTGGCTTGAAAATTCCCATTTTTTCTGTGTTTTATGCTTGACACAATTTGGCTTTTATGTTACAATGTGTAAGCCGCTTATTATGGGTAACTAAAACAGAGTGAAACATATCTGTGCCTACATTCGTTCCTATTTTGGAATTGAGAACTAATAGCGAGTCTATAAAGAAAGTGCAGGTGTCTGCCAAATGTATGCAATTATTGAAACAGGCGGAAAGCAGTACAAGGTAGAGAACGGTTCCGTTATCTTCGTTGAAAAGCTTGACGTTAATGAAGAAGAGACAATTAACTTTGATGTTGTTGCTGTAGGTGCTCAAGACAGTTTTGTTACGGGTGCTCCTTATGTAAAGAACGCTACTGTTACAGGTACAGTTCTTAAAAACGGTAAGGGCAAGAAGATTACAGTTTCCACTTACAAGCCTAAGAAGGGCGAGAAGCGTAAGCTCGGTCACAGACAGCCTTATACAAAGGTTCAGATTACTACAGTTGATATGAAGTAATGACAGAGGTAAATTTCTATACCACTGGCAAGGGTGAGCTTTTGGGGTTTCACGTAAGCGGCCACAGCGGCTTCGCCGAGGAAGGCGAGGATATAGTATGTGCCGCAGTAAGCTCAGCGTCCTATATGGCGGTAAACACTATTACAGATGTTATGCACATAGATGCGGACATTTCCTTAGACGATGCAGAGTTGGTGTTTAGAATTTTCTCAAAAAATGCATCTGCTTGCAGAGATATTCTGCAAGGCTTCAAGTTGCATATGCTCAACTTAGAGGAGCAATATCAAAATTACATTAGAGTAAAATATACGGAGGTGTAAAGGTTATGTTGAAGGTTAATATTCAGCTTTTCGCTCATAAAAAAGGTTCAGGTTCTACAAAGAACGGTCGTGACTCTGAGTCCAAGCGTCTTGGTGCAAAGCGTGCTGACGGTCAGTTCGTACTTGCAGGCAACATTCTTGTTAAGCAGCGTGGAACACACATCCATCCGGGTGAGAATGTAGGTCGTGGCTCCGATGATACATTGTTCGCTACAATCGACGGTATTGTACGTTTCGAGCGTTTGGGTCGTGATCGCAAGAAGGTTTCTGTTTACGCAGCTGAGCAGTAATCTGTTTGCACACTTAATAAGTATAAGACGGGAGCGGTAAAGGTTTATCGCTCCCTTTTGTTTTAATTTAAACTAATGCTAATTCTACTCCCATTAGTAGACAATATTTGTCGTTAAATTCCGCATATCTGCGTCAGAAAACCTTACCGGGCGTCAGCCCGCTTGCGGCTTTCTTCCTTAATCTGAAAAAATTTTCTGTTCGAATCTTTATCTACTCCAGAGAGCAAAATTAGTATAAAGTAAGGCATAATAAATCTTGTTTTAATTTCTATATAAGTGTTTAGAGA
>CAMWIZ010000026.1 GCA_947174455.1 uncultured Clostridia bacterium
TCCTCGCAATCTTGGCAGCAATCGCAATCCCTGTAATCACAACAACAATCAACAGCTCTAAGATTTCTACAATGGAGTCTGACTGCACAACAATCGACATGATCCTTAAGGAAGCTGTAAACACTTACAAGACATCTAACAAGGTTACAACTTACAACTCTAAGACAGCTGACAGTGCTACAGTTGCTGACGTATTTGCAGAGCAGAACCTTGACATATCTCTCACTGCTCCAAGAACAATCGGTGGTAATACTTATCAGATCGTTTGGGCTCATGAGAGTGCTCAGGTTTCCGGTAGCGGCTACTCACTTGCTGGTACACCTATCTCTATCGATGCTACTACAGCAATTTCCGCTCTTTCTTCAATGTAATCTAAAATTACTTTGAGAAATTACATTAACTATTATGAAAGCCGAGTTTATGCTCGGCTTTCTTTTTTATGTTAAATTTGGTATAATAATTTGAAGAATAATATTATACCACACAATAAATAGGTGTCAATGTATTTTTCAATAACATATAATAATGTATTGTGGAAAAACTCTAAAAAGGTAAAAAAAACGCAAAATTAGGCGTATTGTATTGTAATAATCCTTAATTTATATTATACTATAAGTTGAACAACTTAGTTTTGACAGAGAGGCTCCCGTTAGGGATTGGTTTTGACGCAGTTGCCTGATTTGTATTACAAAAAGGTTGATGTGCGTATTTCAATAGGGGATTATCCCCTAATGTGAAAGGAAAGCGTTTGATGAGCAGTTACACTCACAGAGGTTATGAACACAGAAACGGAGGCTACGGACGCAGACGGCGTAAGTCGGTCAGCCTGCGTCGTCGCCGTAAAGGCGGAGGGTACCTGAAAATATTACTTGCAGTGCTGGGTACGGTATTGGCTGTTGGTTTAGTTGTCGTATTTTTTAAATACCTTAAACCCTTTGTGGACTCCTTCTCAGCTTTGGGCGGTGATTCCGATACCGACATCGCTGCACTGGATACAGCCGATATGCCAACAGGCAGCTTTGACAGTGTTGACGGGGATGTCTATGTAAGCGACGGCAGCGGATACCTTGTATTTAACGGCATTGACAGAACTGCGGGAAATTATTCCGCTGTAATTAACAGCGTTATGTCCAATATATCTGCCGATGTTGACGTCTATAACATGGTTGTTCCTACGGCTTATGAAATTAAACTTGACCCACGTTTGAGGGACTCCGCCTATACTGAACGTGATAATCTCGACAGAATTGCGTCGGGTTTGATGAACAGAATTATAAATGTAGATGTTTATGACACCCTGTACAACAACAGGGATGATTATATCTATTTCCACACGGAGGATTCTTGGACAGCTATGGGTGCGTATTACGCATTTAAGGACTTCGTTTCTTTTGTGGATACTCCCGACTTTCCTACGGAAAAGGTTTTTCCGCTTGAGGAAATGGTTTCACTAAAAGGTATGATAAAGGGTTACGCAGGTTCACTTATTGACAGAACCACCTCAAATTTGCAGCCGAACGGTAACAAGGAGCTTGCAGCTAACCTTGACACGGTGGAGTTCTACAAGCTGCCCGTGAATTATACCTGTTATTCGGTTGACGACAGTACAGGCGAGGAAAAAGAAACTGAGCTGTACTCCTTTGACACTTCACCCGAAAATGCCATGGATGTTTTTCCGGGTTACAGTTCATCTCATTTAAGAATTATAAACCATGATGCTTACGATTCGGATGAGCGTCTGCTGATAGTCAAAGACTCGTACGGTGATTTGATATCGGGTTATATGGTTTCAGGATATAATCAGGTTCACATAATTGATGTTAACGGCTATAACGGCAATGTCAGCAGCTATATAAGAGAATACGACATAACGCAGGTGCTTTTTGTCAGCAGCATTACAAACGCAAATAATTCCCTGTATTGTCAAAGATTGAGGGACTTGTTTGACGGTACTCTTGCAGGTGATTAGACCGGCGCCGCACATAACAGAGGTTTGGCACAGCTTAAATAATAATAATTTGAATTTACAAAAGGGGGTGACGATATGCTTGGAAAAAAGGTAGACGTCAGCATTTTGGGAGCAATTCCATACGCAGGACTTTACAGCGGTTATATTATGACAGGTACGCACAGAAGAGGTGTGTATGTTCTTTCCCGTGAGCGTCCCGTTGATGTAGTCAGGTGTACCGTTATTGCAGTAACTCAATGCAAAGGCTTAACGCAATCCAAGCTTATAGTTGCCCCCGAGGGTCAAATATACTATGAACCGCTTATTCGCAAAAGGCTTCGCAGACTGCACAATTTCAGGTTCAGCAAAATAAACTGTCTGTATGAGAAGTCGTGCGGTGCAATAGTTTTTTACCGAGCACCCGAAGAGGTCAAGGTTCTGCTTGTTAAGAATAAAAACGGACGGTATTGGTCTTTTCCGAAAGGTCATGTGGAGCTTGGTGAGAACGAGAAACAAACCGCTATCCGTGAAATTAAAGAGGAAACAGATTTAGACGTAAAAATTCACCCAAGCTTTCGGGAAACAAGCGATTACTGTCCATTTGGCAAGGTGCGAAAGAGGGTAGTCTTCTTTTTAGCGGAGGCATTTACCGATAAGGTACATATTCAGGAAAGTGAAATTGACTACTACATTTGGGTGAACTTCCGTCAGGCCCGTGATATGTGCTGCTATGACAACGACCTAAGAGTAATTGACAAAGCGGAACGATATCTCGGCGGCTATCATTCAAAGTGATTTTACAGCTATCGGCAGTCTTTTATCTGACCGATAGTTTTTCTTAATGACTATAAAAGCCAATAATAAGGTTACATACAAAACTTTTAAGGAGCACTGATTAAATATGGTGCTTAGATTGCTAAGTCGGATTTTCAGGCAAATTGGACGAAAATGCCGCAGGAATACGGACGTATTTCAGTTGAGCTTTTGGCGGGTCTAAGGTCAGTGTACTTGGTAAAATATAATGTTTTTAAGGATAACTCCCTTAACCGTAAACGCAAAGGAGGACGAGTGTATGACAGATAAACAACGTGCCGCAATGGCTGTTGCAGCGTTGAAAGCGGAATACCCCAATGCAATTTGTTCGCTTGTTTATACAGAGCCGCTTCAGCTTTTAATTGCCACACGGCTTGCGGCACAATGTACCGATGCAAGGGTCAACATGGTTACACCGTCACTATTTGAACGGTTTAAAACTGTGCAGGACTTTGCACGGGCGGACGTAAGCGAAGTGGAGGAGTATATAAAAAGCTGCGGCTTGTATAAAACAAAGGCAAGGGATATTGTTAAGCTTGCACAGCAGCTTTGCGATAATTTTGACGGAAAAGTTCCCGATACTATTGAGGAGCTGACCACTCTTGCGGGAATTGGACGAAAGACAGCAAACCTTGTGGTTGGCGATATATACGGCAAGCCTGCTGTTGTGGTTGATACGCACTGTATTCGCATAACGTCAAGGCTTGGCTTCCACAACATAAAGGATGCAAAGAAAATTGAGTTTATATTGCGTGGACTGCTTGACCCGAACGAATCAAATGACTTTTGCCATCGTTTGGTACTTCACGGCAGAGCGGTTTGTACTGCAAGAAGTCCAAAGTGCAGCAAATGCTGTATGCGTGGTTTTTGCCCAACCTATGAAAAAAGGGATGAAAGTCAAGAGCAGTAATGATGATGTAGCTTTTCGCACCGTGTATATTATTGATATTTTGGGAAATACTGTTTATAATGAAAGCAGCGTGTGTGACGGCAAGACCCTTTGAAGTTTTGGTCAGGTCTACAGTTACAAGACAGAGTCTTTGCGGGTTGTTTAAGGGCAACGCCCTTAATTTTATAGAAAGGGGGGCGGATATGGACAACAAAGATTTCTCGCAGAACGGACGGGATGATGATTTTGATAAGTATATTGCGGAAGAAATACTTAATTATTACGGCGAGGATTTTGTTAATTCAGTTGGCAGTCCTCCGTCTCCTCCGCCTGATACCCCAAAAAAACGCAGACGAAAAAAATTGTACGCAGTAC
Organism: uncultured Clostridia bacterium; assembly: GCA_947174455.1. Lineage (GTDB taxonomy): Bacteria > Bacillota > Clostridia > Oscillospirales > Acutalibacteraceae > RUG592. The sequence continues at coordinate 4,026 of CAMWIZ010000026.1, forward strand.
TAAGTGCGATGTGTGCGATTATATTTCTGACGGGTGTTGTTATGCTGGCAGGTTCTGTGTTTAGCGGCTCCTTGTCATCGCATGATACCCAGTCGGACGGAAACGGCTCATTAATCGAGTCGTATATTGATAGTCCGATATTAGCGTCAAGTAAGCAGGAAAACGAACTAATATCCTCTGAGCAGACAAGCACTGAAATAGGAAGTATACCTGCGTTTTCAAAAGCTGACAGTAAGGCGGAAAGTAAACCACCTGTTTCCTCAAAAACGGATAGCAAAGCTGAAAGCAAAAACCCTTCATCTAATACGAGCAGTAAAGAGGAGAGCAAGTACGTTCCGTCTAAGACTGACAGCAAAGATGAGAGTAAGTACGTTTTATCCAATACAAGCAGTACAGAGGAAAGTAAGTCCGAGAGTTTTTCGGTATCCTCAAAGTCGGAAAACGAAAATTCCAACAGCTTTGCTCAGGGTACTTTAGACACGGCATCTGTAGCCAGCCGTGACCGTGATTACAGTCTGCCCTCAATTATGAGTGATGCAGCCGTAGCATCTGTGCATACGGACTATGACAATAACAGCGTAACGAATCCTAATGAAAGTGTTATAACGGGTAAACCGCTCCGTGCAGGAATAGGTGTATCACTTATGATTATGTCGCTTGCTGTATCCTTGGTTCTCAATAAACTGAGAGAGGCGGCAGAGGAATGAATCTTATAAATTTTGATTTTATATATTTAAGGAGCTTCTATGACTAAACTATATTTGGCAATTCCCTGTTATAATGAGGAAGATGTATTGCCTGCCACCGCTGAAATACTTAATAGGAAATTCATTTCCCTAATGGAAAAAGGAAGAATCACAAGGGATAGCAGAATTGTTTTTATAGATGACGGTTCGGCAGACAAAACTTGGAATATTATTGAAGGGCTTTACGAACAAAACAGTGTGTTTTCAGGTATAAAGCTGAGTAGAAACAGGGGACACCAAAATGCCTTGCTTTGTGGTCTTATGACACTTAAAGATCATGCAGATGCCGTTATATCGATTGATGCAGACCTTCAGGATGATATAGAAGTTTTTGATAAGATGCTTGATGATTATGAGCATGGCTGTGATATTGTATATGGAGTACGCTCACGGCGTGACACGGATACTTTTTTTAAAAGATTCACCGCAGAGTCGTTTTATAAGCTGCTCAACAGTATGGGAGCAAAAATCGTATTTAACCATGCAGATTTCCGTCTTATGAGCAAAAGAGCGTTGGAATGTTTGTCGGAGTATCATGAAACAAATATTTTTCTGAGGGGTTTAGTCCCAATGATAGGATTTAAGTCAAGTGTTGTGGAGTATGAACGCAGTGAACGTCTTGCAGGTGAAAGCAAGTACCCGCTCAGAAAAATGCTTGCCTTGGCATGGGAGGGTATTACCTCGCTTAGCATACAGCCGATACGCTTGGTAATGGGTTCAGGAATAGTGGTGTTCCTGCTGAGTATTGTTATGCTTATTTATTTCTTGGTAAGATACTTTACGGGAGCAACCGTTGCAGGCTGGGCAAGCTTGGCTGTTTCAATTTGGGCAATAGGTGGGTTGCAGCTGCTCGCCATAGGAATTGTGGGCGAGTACATAGGTAAGATTTATCTTGAAACAAAGCACCGTCCACGGTTCACAGTTGAAAAATTTATTTTGAAGTAAGGTTTTTTGGTGATTGCGGTCATCGGCCAAGGGTGTTTCCTTTGGAAACAACAAGCTTTTGAAAAAGCCCGACCAAAACTTTACAAAGCTTTGCTTAACAAAAATCCCCCTGCCGTTTGGCAGGGGGTGTACTGTTTGTATAGTATTTTAAGATTTTTTGTTTTTGTTATAGATAATCATAAGACCCTTTAGCAAAAGTTCCTCATCTATTATTATGTCTCTTTTGCAGTGAGGGATAATTTTTGTTGACAGTCCGCCTGTGGATATCACTGTGCAGGGTTCGCCAAGCTCCTCCTCTATACGTTGTATAACACCGTCTATTCCGGCAGCGGAATAATACATTATACCGCTTTTCATACACTCAACAGTATTTCCACCGATTATTTTTTTAGGTGATTCCAATCCTATTTTTGGTAGCTGTGACGTCCTTTGTGTTAGTGAATCGAGCGATACCCTAAGTCCGGGAATAATCATTCCGCCCAAGTAATTTTGGTCACGGTCAATAACGGATACGGTAGTCGCTGTTCCCATGTCAATAATTATCAGTGGTACGGGGTAAAGGTTTATGCCTGCAACTGCATCTGCAACTCGGTCACTTCCAAGCTGAGCAGGGTTGTCAAGCTTTATTTTTAAACCTGTTTTTATGCCCGGCCCCACTGTTATTATGTCTGTACCGGTAAGACGTTCAACCGCAGCCTTTACCGTCAATGTTACCGATGGTACTACGGATGAGATAATACAGCCCTCAAAGCTGTTGCCCTCAATTCCGTTTAGCTCCAGTATGCTTTTTATTGTGACAATGTATTCAAGTGAGGTGTATTGCTGATTAGTGGAAAGCCGTTCTGTAAACAGGATTTTTTCTCCCTCAAAGCATCCAATAACTATGTTTGAGTTCCCGATATCTATTGCTAAAATCATATTGTTACCCATTTCTGTAAGGTTTATTTTTTGTTTTTGCCGTCAGTCAGAGGTAAAAGCTTTGCCTTGTAGAGTGCCGAGCCAACAGCACCTGTAATAATTGTTGACGCAAGCATCTCAAAAATTGCGTTTATTCCAACAAAAGCACATACAAATACAACTATGTTTCTTCCGCCTATCAACCCTTGAACATAATCTGTATTGCCAAATAAAAGGACAAGAGTCGTCATAAACAGCAGTGTATTTATGAAAGCAGACAAGAATCCCGTAACTGCACATGCAACGTATGCGTTAGACTTACTCTTCATTCCCTTAAAGATAAAGCCCAGCAAAAGTCCGTCCAGCAGACGGGGAACAAAACGCTGCACAAAGGCAAGTACAGGGCTTATTTCAAAAAGAATTACACCCATGGCACTTGTACCGCCGACACCTATGCACTGTAGAAAGCTGGTTATGCCGAATACAGCTCCTGCGACGGCTCCGCCTACAGGTCCGAGGGCAATGGCAGCAATGGCAACCGGTATCACGTTGAAAGTGATTGCAAGAGGCCCGATGTTCAGATAGCCAAGTGGTGTATATGCCATAAGCAGCAAAATAGCCACCAGCAGACTTAACAGAACAAGCTGTTTGACCTTTGTTAATGATTTCATATTAAATTCCTCCTTGTTATCGTTCCGACATTTCGGATACAACACAGTACAGGTGTATTATACCATAATTTTCTGCAAAATCTATAGATTTAAGCAAGAATTTCTGATAAAATAAAAATTAAGTGTCGCTCTAATAAAATTTTATCAAATTTTTCCAAAAAATATGCTATAAAAAACACATTCGAGTGTTATCATTAAGGTAACAGAAAATTGAGTTAAAAAATGGAGGTAACATATATGCTAAAGGGAAAAACAGTAGTTTTGGCAGTCAGCGGAAGTATTGCTGCATACAAAATTGCCAATCTCGCAAGAATGTGCAAAAAAAACGGAGCAGACGTCCATGTACTTATGACTGAAAACGCAACAAACTTTATCAATCCCATAACATTTGAGACGTTAACGGGCAACAAGTGCTTGGTGGACACCTTTGACAGAAATTTTCAGTACAGTGTTGAACACGTTGCGCTGGCAAAACGTGCCGATGTTGTTATGATTGCACCTGCAACTGCTAACGTTATAGGAAAAATTGCCAACGGTATAGCTGATGATATGCTGACAACAACTGTTATGGCTTGTGTATGCAAGAAGATAGTTGCTCCTGCAATGAACCACAATATGCTCCATAACCCACTTGTACAGGAAAATCTAAATAAACTTGCATACTACGGTTACGACATAGTAGTTCCCGAACGTGGAATGCTTGCCAACGGCGACATGGGCGACGGAAGGCTTCCCGATGATAAAATTCTTTTTGATTATATTCTTAGGGAATGTGCATATGACAAGGACTTGCTCGGAAAGAAAATTCTTGTCACAGCGGGTGCCACGCAGGAATCTCTTGACCCCGTTAGGTTTATAACAAATCATTCCAGCGGTAAGATGGGTTACGCTGTGGCAGAAAACGCAATGCTTAGGGGAGCACAGGTAACACTTATCTCCGCACATACAGCTTCCGACCTAACTCCTCCGCCGTTTGTAAATCTTATTAGGGTTACTACTGCACAGGAAATGCACGATGCGGTTATG
>CAMWIZ010000027.1 GCA_947174455.1 uncultured Clostridia bacterium
ATTTAATTTCTACAAGGCATAATATAAAGATTTTTCTGCATATTTTATTTAAAATAAATTTTAAGGTTTTTTAAATGCAGATACCAAGATTATATTACATGATTCATCTTACCTGCACAATTTATTGTATACAGCCTGCCCTATGTGGGTAAATCGTTCTTTCTCAACTCCGCACATCGGACAAACATAGCCTTCCGGCAGGTCATCGTACTGTGTACCCTCGTGTACATGGTTCAGCTTGTCGCCCTTTTGTTCATCGTAAACATATCCGCATACACTGCAAACATATTTCAAGGTATATCAACTCACTTTATGAGAAATATATAAACACCGAAAAATTTTAAAAAATTAAACATAACCTTAACTTAAAGCAAAAATCAAACGGTGTTACTCTAATATTGTGGCAAAAAACAAGCTGTGTATTTGCTGAAATGTATTGAAATACAGGTCATAAGTTCCATAAATCCCTGTTTCAACTACAATTAAAACCGCAGCCCATAGTACGGACTGCGGTTGTTACTGTTAAAATTTTATGTTTGACAATGAATCAGCCTGATGTAGGAATATACGGACGAATTGCACTTGCCACATTAACAATAGGCATTGTTTGTAGATAAAGCTTACCCGGTCCTGTTACATAAGTATTGAAAAATCCCTCGCCGCCAAATAAAGCGTTCTTAACACCGGGAACTGTTCTGACATCTACGGAACAGGTAGCATCCATTGCAGCAACGTAACCTGTATCAACAACCATTGTCTGACCCGGCTGCAAATCATATTCCACAATGTAGCCGTCAAACTCAACGAAAGCTATACCCTTGCCGCTCAATCGCTGCATAATAAAGCCCTCGCCGCCGAAAAGACCCGCACCGATTTTTTTCTGGAAAAATACAGACAAAGTTACACCTATTTCACTTGCAAGGAAACCTCTCTTCTGTACAACCATGTCACGACCCGGCTGAATCTCAAAGGCACGAATAGAACCCGGAAAGCTTGATGCAAAGGATATCATTCCCGGTCCATTATCTGCAGTATAACGGTTTTGGAACATAGCCTCACCGGAGAACATTCTGCCAAAAGCCTTACCTATGCCGCCGTTTGAAGTTGTTTCCATTCGCATATTCGGTGTCATCCAAGCCATTGCACCGCTTTCGCAAATCATCTGCTCACCCGGGTTAAGTGTACATACAACCGCAGGCAAGTTGTCACCTAAAATTTGATAGTTCATTAACTAACCTCCCAAATATTCAAATATCAAAATGTTTGTGCTTTGCTTTATCTTAAAAACACTCTACTAATATTTAAAAATTAGTAGAGTGTAATAAGTTGAATAAGAATAAACTTAGTAAAAAACCAAAGCAGTAATTTAATCAGTTTGTAATTGTCTGCTCTGTTTCCTTGTCAAAGAGGTGAATCTTGTTAAGATCAAGAGCAATTTTAATCATGTCACCCGGCTGTGCCTGAGATGTAGGCTCAACTCTTGCTGTAAGCGGAATACCATCCACTGAAACATACAGATAAATCTCAGCACCCATAAGCTCGGTAACTTCTACGTTAGCCTCAAGAACTCCCTCGGGATGCTCTGCAACATACTCAGGATCATCATGAATATGCTCAGGACGAATACCGAATGTAACATCAGCGTCAATATAATCCTCAAGCTGCCAATCTGCGTTCTTTGACTCCGGAAGTCTAAGTCTGTACTGACCAAATGCGAGGTAGAAATCCTCACCTATCTTCAAAATCTTACCGCCTGCAAAGTTCATCTGCGGTGAGCCGATGAAGCCTGCAACGAACTCATTACATGGCAAATCGTAAAGATGCTGCGGAGTATCAACCTGCTGAATGAAGCCGTCCTTCATAACAACAATTCTGGTACCCATCGTCATAGCCTCGGTCTGATCATGTGTAACGTAAATAAACGTTGTTCCAAGTCTTTTGTGAAGCTTTGAAATCTCAGTTCTCATCTGTGCACGGAGCTTAGCGTCCAAGTTGGAGAGCGGCTCGTCCAAAAGGAATACCTTAGGATCACGAACGATAGCACGACCCAAAGCAACACGCTGTCTTTGACCACCGGAAAGAGCCTTTGGCTTACGATCAAGAAGATGATCAATACCGAGGATTCTTGCAGCTTCCTCAACTCTTCTCTTCATCTCGTCTGCCGGAGTCTTTCTGAGTTTAAGACCGAATGCCATATTATCATAAACCGTCATATGCGGATACAAAGCATAGTTCTGGAATACCATCGCAATATCTCTATCCTTAGGTGCTACATCATTGGCAAGAACATCACCGATGTAAAGTTCACCCTTACTGATATCCTCAAGTCCTGCGATCATACGAAGTGTTGTAGACTTACCGCAACCGGAAGGACCAACGAGGATAATAAACTCCTTATCAGCGATCTCCAAGTTAAAGTCTGTAACAGCAACTACTCCACCGTCATAGATTTTGTAAATATGCTGTAACGATACGTTTGCCATATTAAAATAACCTCCTATTATATGCCACGGAAAACCGTTCGCAACTCAACTTTCAATTACATATATTAGTGTAACAGATTTTCAGTGATTTTACCATTTATTTTTTCACTAAAGATTTAGTAAAGACTTTATGTAATATTTCCAAAAGTATAAAAATTACATTTATTTTTAGTCATATTTACCATTAAATATGTCTTTTACCTCAAAAGGTGCCAAAATCCTGCTTTTTCCCTCAAAAAGTTCCTTATCAAGGCAAAGCCCGCCTATTCTCAGTCTTTTCAGTTGTATTACGGTTAATCCCACACTTTGGAACATACGCTTTACTTGATGATACTTTCCCTCACAAATTTCTATTTCGGCAATGGTTCTGTCATTGGGGTTAGGCAGTGAAATTCTTGCAGGCTTAAAGCAGGTTCCGTCTTTAAGCGTTATGCCGCTCTCAAGAATTTTAATTTTATTTTCTTCAAGTTCTCCGTCAAGCTTGGCACAGTACAGCTTGTACACCTTATTTTTTGGTGACAGCATATTGTGGGCAAAGTCACCGTCATCGGTAATTATCAAGAGTCCTGTGGTGTCCTTGTCCAGTCTGCCCGCAGGGAACAAGCCGCTGCGGCGAAGCTCCGGTGGCAAAAGGTCAATGACGGTTTGAGCCTTCTTATCAGTACTTGCACTCAGCACACCTGACGGCTTGTTCATCATAATATAGAGATATCGCCTGTACTCGACAGCAGTACCGTCCACCTCTATTGTATCTTTTTCGGGGTCAATCTTTACATCGCTTTTTTTTATAACTTCCCCATTTACCTTTATTCGCTGCTTTGCAGCAAGGGAACGAGCCTCTTTACGAGAGCAAATCCCCTGCGACGAAAGCACTTTATCTAATCTTTCCATATTAAACAACCTCTTGCATAATATATTGCGGATATATCACAGGACTATATTTTAAGGATTATCCTGCGTTTTCTGTGAGTCCGAATTCTTGCCTAAGCTCCTCATCTCACCATCCAACGATGCTGAGCAAATGTCACCGCCTATAATTCTGCCCTTGTATACCAACAGGTTAACACTATACTGTTCATCATCACCTTGCAGCGGGTAAGAACAACTAAGACAGGCAGAACCTCTGTAATCAAACAAATCCGTCCCTATATTCAGTTGAAAATCATTGTAAGCAGTGTAAACATCGTTAAATTCCATAGGTATAGTTATTTCCTTTGTCTGCTCCGCTCCAACATTTACATTATAGCCGAGCGACGATAAAAAGCGAACTCTGTCCCCCGTGTTCTCACCCTTATTGTCCACACCCAAAAGTGTCTGCGGCGGGACAGGCTCGTGATATGTACCTCCAACCAACAAAGTAACTGTGCATAGCAGTACAAACAGGGCAAAAATTGATATGACTACATTTCTTTTCAGCGATGAAGCAAAATTGATATTCAACACGGCGTACTCTCCTTTTTACCTACTATACTTTTGCCGACTATAATCTCACAAACCGGCTATAATATCATTGTATTAAGGAAAACACCGAAATATCATTTTTATACCTATTTTTCACTAAAGAATGTATGTTAAAGACGTTGCCTTAAGAAACCGCAAGCCTTCGAAAAAGCTTGACCCAAACTTTGAAACGTTTCGCTTTTAAACCGCCGATTATCTTTGGGGAGAACCACTTGCAGCAGGTTCTCCCCACCTATGCTTTTTTGAAATGTGACAGTTAGCCCGTTCCCCTTTCCGCAGCTCTAAGGCAAGGTGTTTCACCGACTGCGGTCGGCGACCAAGGCTCCGCCTTGGAACCGCAAGCCTTCGAAAAAGCTTGACCCAAACTCTACAAAGCTTAACTCAAAATTTACAAGCTTTACAAAATTTGCAGCAAATCGACTGCTTTATCAACAAATACACTTGCCCCCAATGCCTTCATATCCTCTTGCCTGCCATAGCCGTAGTTAACACCTATGAAGTCAATTTTCGTTGACAATGCCCCCTCTGTGTCGAATTTAGAGTCACCTATCAACACAACCTTATCTGTTTCTTTCATTTTTAGCTTTTCTTTCGCAGCCGTTATAACCTGTGCCTTGGTACTGATTTTTCCGTCACCGCTTGTACCGCTTATAATGTCGAAGTACCCGATAATACCCAATATTCTCAAGACCTCCTCGGCAAAAGGTGCATACTTTGTTGTGGCAACACCAAGCTTTACTCCTCTCGCTTTAAGCGTTTGCAAAACCTCATTTATTCCGTCATAACACTTATTGTCATACTTGTTTTGGGAATTGTATATCTCCTTATACTCATCCGCCGCACGTTCTGCATCCTCTTCCGATAAACCGCACATACCCGTTAAGGTATCCATGAGCGGAGGTCCTATATAATTTGTGGGGTCATCTATCTCCGGCGGTATTGGTTTGCCGATTTGATTAAGAGCATATATCAGGGACGCCTTTACTCCACCATGGCTCTGACTGAGCGTTCCGTCCAAATCGAACAACACCAAATCATATTTAGACATAATACTTCTTTCCTTTCTCCCGATGCAATAATAACGAGATTAGCAATTTTACATTTGTTAACATTCTTCACCCAATATGTGTGTTATAATCTTTTAAATTATAACACACAGCAGTATAAAAGGCAAACCAACTAATTCAGGGGTGATATTATGTCGGAAGCAGCTATTACATCAGTTAAATTAACTGCCACAAAAAACAGAATCCATATACTTGATGAGGTGCGAGGCTTTGCGATAGTTTGTATGGTCGTTTACCATATGCTGTACTCACTCGCCTATGTATTTGGATATGCGTCAGCCGAAAAATTGCTTTTATTTTTTATGCCAATAGAACCTGTGTTTGCAGCACTTTTCATATTTATATCGGGCATATGCACGGTTCTCAGCCGTTCCAATTTAAAGCGTGGCCTTATTTTGGCTGCAGTAGCCTTGGGTATAAATGTATTCACTGTAATTTTCATACCCTCCCTTAGTATACTTTTCGGAATTTTAAATTTACTCAGCTTTTGCATGATATTTAGCGGACTTTTGGATAAGCTTCCAAAACACATTCCTCCGGCAGCAGGACTTGTGTTATCCATTGCAATGTTTATTTTCACGTGGGGAATACGCTGCGGCCATTTTGGATTATTTTATAAACCGATAATAAAATTGCCATATTCCCTGTACCAAACCAATGTACTGTTTCCGATTGGATTTCACAATACCGACTTTTTCTCATCTGACTACTTCCCTATTCTTCCGTGGAGCTTTGTTTTTTTTGCAGGTGCATTTTTTGCAAAAATCATGTCTGAAAAGAGGATTCCTCAGGGAATATACAAAAGCCGTGTTCCTTTTCTGTCGCAAGTCGGCAAAAGGTCACTTATTATTTATGTTCTTCATCAACCGGTTATTTTTGCCTTGGTCTGCTGCATACAATGGATTTTCAAAATCTTGCGGTAACAGCCTGCAAAGTTTTGGTCAAGCTTTTCAAAATCTTGCGGATTCCAAAGACAGAGCCTTTGGTCGCTCACCGCAGTGAGCAAAACTCCTTGCCTTAGAGCAGATGAGAGGGGTAGAAACAAACTATTTGATATAATAAATTAGAAATGGGGAAGAACCTGATGCAAGCGGTTCTTCCCCAATAACATCTTTATGTTACAACGCAAAATGTTGCAATTTCCAAAATCAAAAAATTATACATTAAAACGGAAAAGCACAATATCTCCGTCTTTCATAACGTACTCTTTACCCTCACTACGTACAAGACCCTTTTCCTTTGCAGCAGTCATTGAGCCGCAAGCGATAAGATCATCATAGTGAATGACTTCCGCACGAATAAAGCCACGTTCAAAATCAGTATGTATCTTGCCGGCTGCCTGCGGTGCTTTCGTGCCGTTTTTAATCGTCCATGCACGAACCTCCGGCTTGCCTGCTGTCAAATATGAAATAAGACCAAGCAGTGAATAGCACTCCCTTATAAGCCTGTCAAGACCTGACTCCTCCAGACCCATTTCGCTTAGAAACATCTGCTTTTCTTCTTTGTCCATTTCTACAATATCAGCTTCAAGCTGGGCACATATCGGTAATACGCCTGCGTGCTCCTCATCGGCAATTTTCTTCACCTCCGCAAAGAAACTGTTGCTCTCCAAACCGTTTGCAAAGTCGTTCTCGCTGAGGTTTGCCGCATATATGATAGGCTTGTTTGTCAGCAGTGCTACTTCGGAAAGCAACACTTTTTCATCATCCGTACATTCAACAGTACGTGCAGCCTTGCTCTCTTCAAGGGTTTCTTTCACCCTTTTGAAAAATTCAACCTCTGATTGGTATTTCTTGTCAGCTTTGGTCATTTTCATTGCCTTGTCAATACGGCGGTCAATCATCTCAACATCGGAAAGAATAAGTTCAAGATTGATTGTTTCTATATCTCTCTGCGGTCCAATGCTTCCCTCAACGTGTATGATATCGTCATTTTCAAAGCAGCGTACAACGTGTACAATAGCGTCAACCTCACGGATATTTGACAGAAACTTATTGCCAAGACCCTCGCCCTTTGATGCACCCTTTACAAGACCTGCAATATCAACAAACTCAATTGATGCCGGAGTGTATTTGTCGGGGTTATACATCTCTGCAAGCTTGTCAAGCCTTTTGTCGGGAACTGCAACAACTCCCACGTTTGGTTCAATGGTGCAAAAAGGGTAGTTTGCACTTTGTGCACCTGCGTTTGTGATTGCGTTGAAAAGTGTACTTTTACCGACATTTGGCAAGCCGACTATACCTAATTTCATTTTATTTGCATCTCCTCATTTATCTGTACTTTTCACAAACCACCGCATTGAAACGGTGTTGTTTCTTTTTGTTTTTATAACACAGTCAGTTTATTATACCACATCAAGCGGTAAATCTCAACGTGTTTATGTAAATTAGTGAAGAGATGTTTCAAACTGTCAATAGAATTTCACTTAGTTTATTTTGACTTAGAAAACAATCCCGCAATTAATCCCGCTATTACATAATACAGCGGTACAATTAAGAAAACTACCCAAAACGGGTGCCACGCAGTTAAACCGCTTAAACACAAAACAACATACAATATTGCCACAATAAACGGAATAGGTAATCTTTGCAGCAAGGTAGGTTCTGCCTTGCCGAACCAATTCCACCCCTTATGAAAACCGAATAGACTGCAAACAATAAATACCGGTATTGAAAATGGAAATGGAATTTTTGTAAAAACCGTATCCTCCAAAGCATTACGTACTTTCCCCTGTTCAAGTCCTCCGTACTGACTTGATATTTCGGAAAAATCTTTGTCTTTGACAAGATAATCAAGGGAAACATTAAAAAGCTCACCAAGTTGAACCACATAGTCTAAATCGGGGGTCGACTGACCAAGTTCCCATTTTGATACCGCCTGACGTGAAACCGCCAAATGTTCGGCAAGCTGCTCCTGTGACAACCCTTCTTTGTTTCTAAGCATTTGAATTTTTTCTCCCAGTGTCATACAACACATACCACCTTTCGATTTGATGTTTCAAATTATACAGAAATCCACCGTTGCATTCTACCATTTGAAGCTTGAAATTCCGCAACTGACGGTTGCATACAGCTTTTTTGGCACAAATTAGTTCAAAACTAATAAAAAATTAAAAGCCCTGCCCATAGTGAAAGCATGACTTTTTGCTTGTTATGTTTATGGTTAATCTCGTTAAACAAGTCAACAATATAATGAGATTGGCGAGAAAAATATTCTTTGATAAACAGTAAGAC
>CAMWIZ010000028.1 GCA_947174455.1 uncultured Clostridia bacterium
GCTTTGTATAAATTTTCTTTTTAAACTTTGTCTAACTTTTTGGGGTCAGTTCATATATCAACCATAATATATTATATTTTTTCTCTCTCGTTTATTAAACTTAAAAAATGCCGTGTATGCTGTGTAATATGTCAAAATCATTAGGAACAACCTGAATTTCGGGATTTTTTTACACTGTGTAAATACTGTGTAAATGCTGCGTATGACGTGTATATTATGCGGTTCTTATAGCCGAGAAGATTTTGGCTAAAGAAAAAGAAAGTATTTTTAGTTGGCTGTTAGATGGCTTGAACGACCTTATAAAAAACGATTGGGAGCTGTATATTTCCGACACATCGAAAGAGCTGAGCGAAAAGCTCAAACGAGAGAGCGACACCGTAAATCTCTTTTTTACGGACAACTCTTACATAGAGTTAGGGAAAGGCGGAGCAATTCATACAGCAGATTTATACACACAATATGTGTATTGGTGTGATGCGAATGCTCTTAAAAACGTTACTCAGCAGCGATTTGCAAAGACAGTTTACGAACGAAAAGAGGATATAAAATAGAGTATGCCCCGCAGCTTTGTTTAGGCAATAAACGTGCCAGAGGTTACAGAGGAATAATATTCAATCAGGCATATACAAATTCTTTGGCAGATAACTCATCAAAGTCCACAGGGGAGAAAATAACACCTACTTTGCATACATCGCTCATACTGAAATACTTAGTTTCGTTGTAAGTTTCACCTAACATCATTCGTATTCCGATAATTGCCATATCCTCGGAGATTTCCTGCGGTGCGTTTAAAACAAGCTTTTTGAGCATTCTGTAGCTTACTCCATATTTTTCATAACGCCTTGTCAATCTCCGAAGTTCTTTCCTTGTTTCCTCTGTGATAAAATTCTTCATAATTCAAACCTCTGTGTCTTTTGTTGCCGCTACCACTTTATCAATGATAGTGGGCGGCGTTTTCTTTTTCCGCTGCGATTTCGTCAATGATTGTGAAAATACGCTGCTTTTCTGTGTCGGGCAGCTCTTTGCGTAGTTTACGGGTCATAGTTGGGTCGCTTATTTTCATAATTTCGGCAACTTCCCAAATTCGCACTCCTTTTTCTTTAGCCATTGTTCTGATGTCTGTGTTTGCTAACATTTATTACAACTCCTTTTAAATTTTTTTATTGACAAATCGTTGATGATGATTTATTATGATTATAACGATTTGTTGCTTATTTAAGTATACAGCAACACTAAAACAAAGTCAAGCATTTTGTTGCTTGTTTTTTTTAGAGCAACATATCGACTGTAAAGGAGTGTGCATAATGGCAGCTAAAGAAAGTTTTGCATTACGCTTATATGCAATAAGAGAAAACAAAGGACTTTCAAGGCAAAAGGTAGCGGACGATTTAGGGATTTCAAGGGCAAGTCTTGAATACTACGAAAAGGGCAAAAGAACACCAGATATAAACACAATAGAACTTATTGCTGACTATTTTGGTATAAGCATAGATTATTTGCTCGGCGTAACGGATTGTCAATCATATGATACCGATATAAGACAAATTTGCGATTATACAGGGCTTTCAAAAGGGGCGGTAGAGGCATTACACGAGTGTAAGGAAATGGCAAAAAGCTCCGAATACAGAGCTATTTTAAACGATTTTATAGAGCAACGTAGAATGTATACTCTTATAAGTGAATTTGCAAACTATCGGGCGTTAACTAATGACATTGAGAATTTAAAAAAAGAGTGTTCGGACTTAATGAAAAAAGAAAACGTTACGGTTTTTAAAATGAGCAAGACTACTTTTGATTCAGATGAATACAAAAGTTTGTCGCACGAAACAAGTAATTTGAATAAAGAAATATCAAATTTACAGGACAAAATTCACAATATGAATAAGGAACTTAAATTATCTTTGCTATCAATTCAAGAACTGGTTACAAATTATGTAGACCCCCGCCGCTATGCAGAGAACTAATTTATACCAACGATAACTAATGTATACCGATAAGGAGAGGTGCGTATAAAAAATGGCAACGATACAGAAGAGGAATAACGGTTACTTTATCTCTGTTTCCTGTGGCTATGACGTGAACGGCAAGCAGATACGCCGCACAATGACGTACAAGCCCGAAAAGGGAATGACCGCCAAACAGATAGAAAAGGAAGTGCAGCGGCAAGCTGTGCTGTTTGAGGAACAATGCAATAAGGGTACAGTATCAGCAGATAACCGCCTAAAACTTGCCGATTATATCCCTATGTACTTAGAAAATGCCAAAAGTACACTATCACCTGTGGTTTATGAACAATACAACAGGATTTTCAACATCTATGTTATTCCGATGTTAGGACACTTTAAGCTAAAGGATATTAAGCCGCTGCACGTTCAGAAGTTTGTAAACGCTCTTGAAAACTTGGAGGAACGCACAGACGGTACACCTTGCAAGTTGTCACCCTCGACTGTAAGAAGATATTACACCGCTTTACAGTCTGTTTTACACAGTGCTTATAAACTCGGCATAATCGGTAATAACCCTGCCGACAGCGACAGAATTACGTTGCCAAAGCTTACAGAGCAAGAAACAGATATTTTTACAACGGAAGATTTAAACAATATGCTTTTCTGTCTTGACGGTGGACCGCTGCAATTTCAATTATTGATACACTTAGCACTTAATACAGGCTGTCGCCGTGGTGAGCTTACAGGGCTTAAATGGAGTGATATAGACTACTCCACAGGGATAATTACTGTAAGCAGAAGTAATTACAAGCTGACAGGCGACACCGAAATAAAGAGCAAATCAACAAAGACAGGAAAGAGCCGCAAAGTTATGATACCGCCGTACTGCATTGATATGCTGAGAAAATACAAGGCACAGCAAGCAGAATTACAGCTCTCATTAGGTGATAGGTGGAACGGTGATAACTGGATATTCATACAAGCAGACGGAAAGCCGATGTACCCGACTACTCCGACATTGCAATTTACAAAGTTCTTGAAACGTAATAATCTGCCGCATATGAAATTTCACGCATTACGTCATACTTCGGCTACTCTGCTACTCAGCAACGGTACAAATATTAAGAACGTAGCCGCAAGGCTCGGACACGCACAGTTAAAAACTACTAATAGGTATGTTCACGCAGTTGAGGAAGCGGAAAAAGAAGCTGCAAACACTCTTGAAACATTGCTTAATACTAACCGCAAAGGGGCGTAAAAATAGGCTGTATTCTCCGATAGACAAAAGGAAAATACAGCCTTTATGTATGTTTAGAAATGTCAAGATAAAAAGCAATTATATAACAGCCGCAAACACCATTTTTAGAGAAATAAACATCAAAATGTATTTTAATGCTTTATAAACAAAAAGAAAACCGCACTGAAAACCCTAAAAAACGGCTTCACAATGCGGTTTTTGTTTGGAGCTGATAATCGGACTTGAACCGACGACCTCATCCTTACCAAGGATGCGCTCTACCGACTGAGCTATACCAGCAAAAAAGTGGCGACCCGGAACGGGCTCGAACCGTCGACCTCTAGCGTGACAGGCTAGCGTTCTAACCAGCTGAACTACCGGGCCACCTTTTGGCAGGGGCAGAAGGACTCGAACCCTCGGCACGTGGTTTTGGAGACCACTGCTCTACCAACTGAGCTATACCCCTATCTCTAAGTGAACTGCTTGACCATTATACCACTTATTTTTTGACTTGTCAATACCCTTTGACAAAAACTTTTATAAGTCTTCATAATGATTCTTCAGAAATGCTCACTTACAGAAAGACATTGAAAGAACCTGCACAAAAGCAGCAGGCTTCATCCATACTCTCCCGTGGTCGTATATAAAATAAATACTTATTAGTACAGAAGAATATCGGCTCTATGGTTTATCAGGCAAACTGGATACTGACTGTAAGGGAAAAATAAAATAGTAACACGAAAAGATATACAAGATTCAAAATAAAAAATTAGGATGAACAACAGATAAATTTCAAAATGGACAACAGAAAGTTACAATAAGCAAGGCATAAAGTGAAGAATACAGCACTTTACCGAATACTCTCAGACGACGCTGCCAAGCGATTCATTTCCCTTTGTATAATTTTTTTGATAATTTCCCGCTTCGTACAGTTTAACGCTTCCCCCCACATTTCCAATGCTTTTGGCAAGTCGCCAAGCTTTGTATAAGCTTTCGCCAAGATTGTAAGCTTAGTTACTGTACAATATTCATCATCATAATTAGTCTGTTCAAGCTTGTTTATCACATCCTGACAATTTCCACAGAGTATATTGTATGAACAAAAAACAAGCTCGCTTGTTTTAAGACTGTTAAGTTCGTCTTTGTACTGATACACTTCACAAAATTCCATTAATGCCTTGTATGTATTATCCGCTCTTACTTTGTCATTTGCGTCACACTCAATCTCCAGCTTTACTGTATAATACTGAACCATTATAGCCTTGACTTCGGAATATCTCAAATATCCGGAAAACGCTGAGAAATCTATTTTATCCAAATATTCATATGCTGTCGCATAATCCTCATAAACATCTGCATAGTATGCAGAAATCAAAATTGCGTAATTCAGAATATACACATAATATTCAGCAGGATTTTTAGAACAAATGTTGTACTGTTCAATCATTCTGTCATTTAGCTGCTCCGACATACCATTGTCTCTCAGCTCATTCATTATTTCGTTAAATGCTTTTTGATTTTTTATCATATTCGGAAAAACAAACTTAAACATAACAATATTCAAGATAGATGCCAAAATTGCGGAAATTGTTACTCTGATAAAAAAATTATAGCTCGCCCCAAAAAGTGAAGGGGATATTGACGTAATAAGCATAAATATCACGAACAGTATAACCCACCATAATCCCCACGCATCATACTTGATGCTCCTGCTTTTTTTCATCATTATATTTTACCTCCTACAATAACCTCGAATAGTTTTTATATTACCGTTCATCTAAAATTGAATTCACAGCCGCATGAGTAAATTTCAAGGCAAATACTGCAATGTTTGGGTCAAGTTATTTTCTGTTATAAAAAACAAAGCACCTGTTTAGCCTCACAACCATTCTTTAAGCCTTGGCACGGCAGCCTCAGCGTCCATTCTGCCGATTTGGTATATCTCCTCCAAATGCTCGGGGTTGGTGTCAGTTCGAGATATCCTTAATTCCTGTGACGGGCGAATAAAGAAAGTGTTTCCCTTCTTTTCCTGCGATAGTATGTATTCCTTCTGACGGTTGTACATCTGAGGGCGATTTTTCATTGTTTCTATGAAGTTTGGATATCTACGGTACACCAGCTTCATAAGCGTACCTCTTTCTTCGCTCTTTCTGTAAGCGTCCGTTCTGGTTGCAACCACAACGTTTTTTTCGTATCCCATTCTTTGAAACTGTTTAAGCGGTATACTGTCGGACATTCCGCCGTCAAGCAGCTTTTTTCCGTCAACTTCAACTATCTTTGACACAAGCGGCATTGATGCAGATGCTCTTAGATACTCCATTTCAGACTCTTTGCGTAAATCGGTAAGGCGGATATACTCCGCCTTACCCGTTTCGACATTTGTTACTACTGCATAAAAATCAACTGCAGAGTTCTTAAAAGTGTCGTTATCAAAAACGTCAAGCTCCCACGGGATTTTATTATAACAAAAATCTTTTCCGACAAGGTCACCAGTCGTCAAAAATGAATATCCACTCATGAATCTTTTGTCAGAGGCGTACTTTTTATAGTATCTGATATTTCTCCCATGCTGATTTGACACATAGCTTGCACCATGCACTGCACCGGCAGAAACTCCCACTACACCGTCAAATTTTATATTATTTTCCATAAGAACATCGACAACACCTATTGTGTAGGTTGCTCTCATCGCACCGCCCTCTAAAACCAGACCTACTTTCATGCATCCTCCTATTTAACAACCGATACCTTTAGAACACAAACTGCTTAATCCTTGGATTTATAGTACAGCATACAATGACAAAAGCCCTCAAATTCCGGGTCTGCCACCTGCTCCCTAAATTCCTTGCACATACACTTGTTTTCCTCTGTTATCTCCACCCGACAGGGGCAGTATCCGTTTTTCTTCTTCAAACCGTCCTTTATCATCGCCACAACTTCTTTATCCGGGTTAAGTTTAATTGCCATTACTATCAGCCACCATTTTCAAAATTTCTGATTTGTTCTGAACACCGATTATCTTGCCGACAGCCTTGCCACCCTTAAAGCACACCAGTGTTGGTATAGCACTGACATCAAACATAGTGGAAAGCTGGGGTTCTTCATCAACGTTGACTTTTCCGACCTTAATGTCTTTATTCTCGTCCGCAATCTCATCTATAACAGGACCAAGCATACGGCACGGTGCACACCACTCTGCCCAAAAATCCAATAAGACAGGCTCGTTGCTTTCTATAACCTCCGTTTCAAAATTTTCCGATGTGATTTTCATTGCCATGGTAAATCTCCTTACAACTTGTTTTTATATTTTATAACTAAGTCTTTATTATGCACAATTTATGCTAATTTTATTTGTGATAATTATATCAGATTGCAACTATGTTTTCAAGTTATTTCGACACCTTTTGAAGGGGTATACGAAGGTAATAAATATGCAGCCTAAACATAATCCCAAAGATTATGCCGCACCTACTCCACGCTCAATACTTTAAAATCACTTTTTTGTATATTCCGCATAATATAATATACACTATAATTCTGAGGAAATACCGCTCAATTACACTGCCCCGCCCAATTAAGAGTAAAAAACTGTTGACAAAACGAAATCTTGTGTTATAATATCGGTTAAACTCTTTTTTACGGAAGAAAGCTTTCTATCTTCTCATTTAATTATTTACTTATTCACCCATTCAACGATTTATTCGTCAATTCCCCGATTTGACGGGAGGTTTGCTTATGAACGAAAATAACAGCCGCATTGCTATGCGTGTTTCTAAAGTAACCATTGCGGCAAATATGGTTCTTTCTGTTCTGAAATTTTTCGCAGGGATTGCTGCACATTCAACTGCTATGATATCCGATGCGGTTCACTCTGCCTCAGATGTTTTCAGCACGTTTATTGTAATTGTCGGATTTAAGCTGAGCGGTAAAAAGCCAGACAAGGAACATCCTTACGGTCATGAACGCATGGAATGTGTTGCCAGCATTGTGCTGGCGGTAGTTCTGCTTATTACCGGCTTGGGTATAGGTGCAAGCGGTATCAAAACTATATTTTTCTCTGATCGCACAGATATTGAGATACCCGGACTTATTGCACTAATAGCTGCACTGCTTTCCATAGTTGTGAAGGAATGGATGTACCACTACACGGTAAGGGCAGCTAAAAAGATAAACTCCGGCTCGCTCAAGGCTGACGCTTGGCATCACCGTTCTGATGCGTTGTCATCTGTGGGTGCGTTAATAGGCATAGCAGGAGCAAGGCTTGGTTTTCCGATTTTAGAGCCGATTGCAAGCTGTGTAATATGCCTGTTTATTATTAAGGCAGCAGTAGAAGTGTTTATGGACGCTGTTGACAAAATGGTGGATAAAGCCTGCGATGATGAAACCACAACCGCCATGAGTGAAATTATACTTCGGCAAGAAGGCGTAAAGTCCTTAACAGAGCTTCAAACCAGAATGTTTGGTTCAAAAATTTATGTAGACGCTGTAATCTCTGTGGACGGAAGTATCCCCCTTACACAGGCTCACGGTATTGCGGAGAAAGTTCACAACAGCATAGAGGGTGCCTTTCCCCTTGTTAAGCACTGTATGGTGCACGTTGACCCCTGCTGAATAAAATCTGTTGTTAACCATAGCAAGATAGTACGTTTACGGTGCTCGGCTCTCTTTTACAACATAAAAAATATACGGTGCAATACAAATTTTGTAAACACTACTTGACTTTTTACGCACTGTATAGTAAAATATTCTATACAGTGTCCTTGCCGGTGTGGTGGAATAGGCAGACACAAGGGACTTAAAATCCCTCGAACCACAAATTCGTACCGGTTCAAGTCCGGTCACCGGCACCACAGCCTTGTAAAGTCGTTTGTGACTTGCAAGGCTGTTTTTTGCGTGAATAACGTTTTGCAGCACACCCTTGCGAAGTTTCATTTAAGTAAAGTAAGCAGCTTTATACCACCCGTCCGATTCATGGC